>NZ_JAMOKL010000011.1:0-1028 GCF_023656675.1 Barnesiella sp. B2-R-119 | reverse complement strand
ACTCGTTGGTTGAATTAGATTTATAAATAATCACAAATGAAAAAGTTGCACAAATCGCAGATAATTAGTAAATTAGTGGCAGCTACACCGTTAACTACTATCAGTCTGCTTATGCGCAACTTCATAGCAAATTTCGTCAGAATCCTCGGAATCTGCAAGGATTTCGCCGGAAATCGTGTGAATGAACATGGAAATGTACGCCGTTGCGGCGTAGTCCCCAAGTTTTCCGACCTCGAAGTCGTGGCTTTGGCAATAACAGCCGAAGCATTCGGGTTTGACAGCGAGAATCTGCTTTTTCATCGTCTGCACCACGACTGTAAGGACGATTTGCCAAATCTGATCAGCCGAAGGCAATTCAACGCCCGACGTAAGCTGACGGCGCGGCTTGCCGAGGAAATCCGCAAGGAGGTGGCTGTTGCCATAGATGGTTCCAAAGATGTGTTCTGCATAGACTCCAAACCGGTGAAAGTCTGCCGGAACGTCAGGGCGAAACGCTGCGCCATGGGGCGTGATAATATTGAAGCTGCGCCCGATTGGGGATATTGTGCCTCGCAAGGTTCGCACTATTATGGCTATAAACTCCATGCTGTCTGCGGAATACGGGGTGTCATACATTCTTATGACATGACAGCGGCAAGCGTACACGATATCCATTATCTTAATGATGTGCGATGGGAATACCATGACTGTATGATGCTTGGGGATAAAGGTTACCTCAGTGCCGAGATTCAGAAGAACCTCTTTGAGCTTGCCAACATCTCGCTTGAAGTTCCATATCGGTTGAATCAGAAAAACCGGCATCCGCCTACTTGGGAATACAGGAGGTTCCGTAAACGAATCGAAACAATATTTTCACAACTCAACGACAATCTGATGATGATACGAAACTATGCAAAACAATCCTGCGGCCTCTTTACCCGCATGGCTGGTAAAATCGCAGCATTGACGTTCATGCAATATGTCAATTTCGTTAATCATCGTCCGATTGGAAAGATAAAATATTCTCTAATCTAATTCAACCAACAGGT
>NZ_JAMOKL010000010.1:0-3800 GCF_023656675.1 Barnesiella sp. B2-R-119 | reverse complement strand
GCGACGATGGATAGGGGTTCTGAGAGGAAGGTCCCCCACATTGGAACTGAGACACGGTCCAAACTCCTACGGGAGGCAGCAGTGAGGAATATTGGTCAATGGTCGGCAGACTGAACCAGCCAAGTCGCGTGAGGGAAGACGGCCCTACGGGTTGTAAACCTCTTTTGTCGGAGAGTAAAGTACGCTACGTGTAGCGTATTGCAAGTATCCGAAGAAAAAGCATCGGCTAACTCCGTGCCAGCAGCCGCGGTAATACGGAGGATGCAAGCGTTATCCGGATTTATTGGGTTTAAAGGGTGCGTAGGCGGCACGCCAAGTCAGCGGTGAAATTTCCGGGCTCAACCCGGACTGTGCCGTTGAAACTGGCGAGCTAGAGTGCACAAGAGGCAGGCGGAATGCGTGGTGTAGCGGTGAAATGCATAGATATCACGCAGAACCCCGATTGCGAAGGCAGCCTGCTAGGGTGCGACAGACGCTGAGGCACGAAAGCGTGGGTATCGAACAGGATTAGATACCCTGGTAGTCCACGCAGTAAACGATGAATACTAACTGTTTGCGATACAATGTAAGCGGTACAGCGAAAGCGTTAAGTATTCCACCTGGGGAGTACGCCGGCAACGGTGAAACTCAAAGGAATTGACGGGGGCCCGCACAAGCGGAGGAACATGTGGTTTAATTCGATGATACGCGAGGAACCTTACCCGGGCTCAAACGCAGGGGGAATATATATGAAAGTATATAGCTAGCAATAGTCACCTGCGAGGTGCTGCATGGTTGTCGTCAGCTCGTGCCGTGAGGTGTCGGCTTAAGTGCCATAACGAGCGCAACCCCTATCGACAGTTACTAACGGGTGAAGCCGAGGACTCTGTCGAGACTGCCGGCGCAAGCCGCGAGGAAGGTGGGGATGACGTCAAATCAGCACGGCCCTTACGTCCGGGGCGACACACGTGTTACAATGGCAGGTACAGAAGGCAGCCAGTCAGCAATGACGCGCGAATCCCGAAAACCTGTCTCAGTTCGGATTGGAGTCTGCAACCCGACTCCATGAAGCTGGATTCGCTAGTAATCGCGCATCAGCCATGGCGCGGTGAATACGTTCCCGGGCCTTGTACACACCGCCCGTCAAGCCATGGAAGCCGGGAGTACCTGAAGCATGCAACCGCAAGGAGCGTACGAAGGTAATACCGGTAACTGGGGCTAAGTCGTAACAAGGTAGCCGTACCGGAAGGTGCGGCTGGAACACCTCCTTTCTGGAGAAGCAGAACCTGGAACAAGACTGGAAAAGACCAAGCTCTCTCTTGGTACTACACGCTTCGTTCAATATAAAAAAAAAGGAAAACAACCCGCCGCAGGCACGATTTGAAGAATAGTCCTATAGCTCAGTAGGTTAGAGCGCTACACTGATAATGTAGAGGTCGGCAGTTCAAATCTGCCTGGGACTACCAGGCCGGAGGGCAGGTAGTAAAAGGGGGGATTAGCTCAGCTGGCTAGAGCACCTGCTTTGCAAGCAGGGGGTCAACGGTTCGAATCCGTTATTCTCCACGAAAGATCCTTGACATGATGGAAAAAGAAGAGTAAACGAGCAAAGCAAACCCATATCAACCCCTAACGTCGCCGTCTCTAAGCAGAGACGGAAGACGCGGAAGAAAGTAAACAAGGGCGCATGGAGGATGCCTAGGCTCTCGGAGGCGAAGAAGGACGTGATAAGCTGCGAAAAGTTACGGTAAGGCGCAAATAGCCCTAGACCCGTAAATATCCGAATGGGGCAACCCGGCCAGCAATGGTCATACCGCCAAGCGGTAAGCCAACGCGGGGAACTGAAACATCTAAGTACCCGCAGGAAAAGAAAATAACAATGATTCCGCCAGTAGTGGCGAGCGAACGCGGAACAGCCCAAACCACTCGTGTTACGGCACGAGTGGGGTAGAAGGATCCACGATACGGCAAGAAATAAGTTAGCAGAATACGATGGAAATCGTAGCCAAAGACGGTGACAGCCCAGTACGCGAAAACCGACAGAAGCCCAGTGGACACCTGAGTAACCCAGGACACGAGAAATCCGGGGCGAATCAGCGGGGCCCATCCCGTAAGGCTAAATACTCCCGAGAGACCGATAGCGAACCAGTACTGTGAAGGAAAGGTGAAAAGAACCTCGAACAGAGGAGTGAAAGAGACCCTGAAACCATGCGCCTACAAGCGGTCGGAGCATGTTAAAATGTGACGGCGTGCCTTTTGCATAATGAACCTACGAGTTACTCTCGCTGGCAAGGTTAAGCGATTCAGTCGCGCAGCCGAAGCGAAAGCAAGTCCGAATAAGGCGTACAGTCAGCGGGAGTAGACGCGAAACCAAGTGATCTACCCTTGGTCAGGTTGAAGGTTGGGTAACACCAACTGGAGGACCGCACCGATAAGCGTTGAAAAGCTTACGGATGAACTGAGGGTAGGAGTGAAAGGCCAATCAAACTTGGAGATAGCTCGTACTCCCCGAAATGCATTTAGGTGCAGCCTCGAAGTAAAGTGATAGAGGTAGAGCGACTGATAAGATGCGAGGGCTTCACCGCCTATCAAGTCTTGACAAACTCCGAATACTATCACTTGATCTTTGGGAGTGAGGGCATGGGTGCTAAGGTCCATGTCCGAAAGAGGAACAACTCAGACCACCAGCTAAGGTCCCGAAATAAGGGCTAAGTTGAATAAACGAAGTAAAACTGCAAAGACAGCTAGGATGTTGGCTTGGAAGCAGCCATTCATTTAAAGAGTGCGTAACAGCTCACTAGTCGAGGAGTTTTGCATGGATAATAATCGGGCATAAGCCCTTTACCGAAGCTGTGGATGTCGTAAGACATGGTAGGGGAGCATTCCGGCGGCGACGAAGGCCGTCCTCGAGGACGACTGGAGCTTTCGGAAAAGCAAATGTAGGTATAAGTAACGATAAAGGGGGCGTGAAACCCCCTCGCCATAAGACTAAGGATTCCTGATCAACGCTAATCGGATCAGGGTAAGTCGGGCCCTAAGGCGCAGCCGAACGGCGTAGCCGATGGAAGAAACGGTAAAGATTCCGTTACTGGATATAGGAGCGATGTGGAGACGGAGAAGTGACACACCCGCCTGCCGACGGAAGCGCAGGTTAAAGGAAGTAGGTAAACGCCGGGTAGGCAAATCCGCCTGGCGTGCCGAAGCTGACAGTATCGAGAGCCCCCGGGCAATCGAATAGCGGTGGTAATCAGGCTCCCAAGAAAATCCGCTAAGCATATTCTATATTCACCCGTACCCCAAACGGACACACGTAGTCGGGTAGAATATACCAAGGCGCTCGAAAGACTCACGGTTAAGGAACTAGGCAAATTGACCCTGTAACCTCGGGAAAAAGGGTCCCCAGTAAGATGGGGCGCAGAGAATAGGTCCAGGCAACTGTTTAACAAAAACACAGGGCTGTGCGAAATTTCAAGATGAAGTATACAGCCTGACACCTGCCCGGTGCCGGAAGGTTAAGAGGAGAGCTAATCGCAAGAGAAGGCTTGAATTGAAGCCCCGGTAAACGGCGGCCGTAACTATAACGGTCCTAAGGTAGCGAAATTCCTTGTCGGGTAAGTTCCGACCTGCACGAATGGTGTAATGATCTGGACACTGTCTCAACCGTGACTTCGGTGAAATTGTAGTATCGGTGAAGATGCCGATTACCCGCAACGGGACGAAAAGACCCCGTGAACCTTTACTGCAACTTAGCATTGCGTTTGGGCATTTGATGTGTAGGATAGTCCGGAGGCTACGAGCCGGCGACGCCAGTCGTCGGGGAGCCG
>NZ_JAMOKL010000001.1:667160-852694 GCF_023656675.1 Barnesiella sp. B2-R-119 | reverse complement strand
GTTGGTTTTTTCGGGGGGACTTTTTAAGTTTGATAAAGATTTAAAACCTTATAGATATCTAAGAGATTTTTCTCTTTCGAAGCCTTTCGATAGATAAAAAATGTTGTCGTTTTTCATAATGAGTTTTTCTTTATGTATCTTTGGCTCTGTCGAATATGAGATATGGCTTAGCGAAAAAATGAGCAAGTTCTTTTTTTGAGTGGTTGCCTTTCCTTATATTTGTAGAAAAGAATATAGGATGCGGTTCGGCATAGTCAAATCGGAAATTAGATTTCTTGATTGCCTTTGCGCTCACCTTTCCCTATATTTGCGTAAAATGCAGAGATAGAATGCTTTTGGATAGGAACAGATTCGTTTGCTTGTGTTCTCTTGCGCTATCTTTGATTTGGCCTCTAAACAAGGCGGAAAAGACCTTTTTGACACCATAGGGCTGGGTATAAATCTTTTTATTTTCGGCCTGTTGGGAGTTTGAGGTGAGATGGAAATTTATTATTTATGCTGAAAAATATAACCATGAAGAAGAAAATGTTTTATGCGCTGTCTGCGCTTTTGTTGTGTAGTGCTTGTACTACGACACCACGTAATCCGTTTGAAGAACCTGCGAGGCCTGCCGGACAGGAAAGTGTTTTGAAGTTGGCTTGCGAACCTTTGGATACGGTGAGAGTCGGTTTTATTGGATTAGGAGCGAGGGGTAGAGGAGCTATTGAACGGTATGTCTATCTGCCCGATGCCAAAGTTGTCGCTTTATGCGATTTGGATTCGGTGAATGTAAACAAAGCGAATGAAATACTTACTTCGCACAAACTTCCTGCCGCCGATATTTATGTGGGTGAGGACGTTTGGAAAGAGATGTGCGGAAGGGACGACATAGATTTGGTCTACATTTGCACCGATTGGCACTCTCATGCTCCGATGGCTGTCTATGCCATGAAACAGGGAAAACATGTCGCCGTGGAAGTACCGGCGGCAATGACCGTAGCCGAGTGCTGGGATTTGGTAAATACGGCCGAACAGACTCGCCGCCATTGCATGATGTTGGAAAATTGTTGTTACGATTTCTTCGAAATGGCAACGCTCAATATGGCACAACAAGGCTTGTTCGGAGATGTGATGCATGCCGAGGGGGCTTATATCCACGACTTGCGTTCTTATAATTACGACACTACGGCGACCGGTTATAAAAACATGTGGCGGTTAAAAGCCCAGAAAGAGGAGGCCGGTAATCCTTATCCTACTCATGGATTAGGTCCTGTCGCCCAGATATTGAACATTCACCGGGGCGACCGCATGGCTACGTTGGTTTCCATGTCTAATGCGCAAAAGGGTATGCATCTTTATGCAGCCGAACATGGTATTACCGGCGAGGATACGGCACGTATCGATATGGGTGATATGAACACGACTCTTATTCGTACCGCCAAAGGGAAAACCATCATGATACAACACGACGTTACCAGTCCTCGTCCCTATAACCGCATTCACATGGTAAGCGGTACGAAAGGTTTCGCTCAGAAATATCCGCTTACGGGGATCGCTTTGGAACCCAATGCGCATGAGTTTGTCAGCCAGCAAACTCTCGACTCTCTGCTGAAAGTGTATGAACACCCCTTCTGCAAAGAGATCGGCGAGAAAGCTCGCAAAGTGGGCGGACACGGAGGTATGGATTTCATTATGGATTATCGTCTGATTCATTGCTTGAAAAACGGTTTGCCTCTCGATATGGACGTTTACGACGCAGCCGAATGGTCGTGTCTGGTCGAGTTGACCGACTACTCCGTTCGCAACGGCTCCGTTCCTGTACAGATACCCGATTTTACCCGTGGAGAATGGGATAAATTGCAAGGCTTGACTTTTGCCGAATAGAAAGATAAAATATGGGAAAATGGCTGTTTCAAGAGGAAACAGCCATTTCTGTATGTGAATAGTAAGGATTATTTTTATATCGATTGCCACAATACCCTGCGATATTACGGGACACGGCTGGGGAGGAATGTGTGAGAATGCCCTGCAATGCCACAGGGTATGGGTGAGAGGGGGTTAAAGAAACATTCTCTTTTGTGATGTAAGGATAGATTTTACGCTTCTCCCCCTTGTGTCGCATAGCGATAGGGGGGGGAAAGCAGAAGAAACAATAGTTTTCGACGGAGAGGGGGTGAGAAAGATAGAATAGGAGTTTTTTGTAAGACCAACCCCTCCGGCCTGCGGCCACCTCCCCTATATTTTGCTGTCGCAAAACACAGAGGAGGAGGGAGATGCTTTTTTGCTTTATTTTTTATGTAGCAAGCCGGAACTATCCAATCTTCTCCCTTGCCGTGTTCCGTAGCCTTACGGGGTGTTGCGTTAGCGGTATGAGGGAGACCCGCGGAACAAAGTTCTGCGGAGGGGGCAAGGAGAATTAAAACTTAATGGTGATATCTGCGCCGAATGTAATCGGGCGGCCGCACTGTACGAAGCTGTTGGGCATAGACAAGTTCTCGGCATTCATGGTCTCGAAGTAGAACGCCTGATAATGTTGATTCAGCAGATTTTTTCCCCATAGTTTCAAATCGGCGTATTTCCCCGAAAGGATAATCGATGCATTTACCAGCCCATAAAAGTTTTGAGCGGCATCGTTGGCTTCGGTCCAGTATATTTTTCCTCGGCCGAGGTATTGTAGGTCGAAAGTCAAGTCGGTCTCTTTGTCTAAGGGCAGGGTGTAAGCGCCCGATAGGGCGAGCGTATGAGCCGGTGCAAAAGGGACGAAATTGTTTTTGTAGTCGTTTTTCCCGTCGTTGTATTCTTGGAAGGTAGCATGGGTGTAACCGTAGGTTGCCGAGAGTAACAGCCGGTTGGTCGGGGTGGCTCGCAGCGAAGCCTCCAATCCGTAACTGGTGGTGCGTCCCGAATTTTTGGTGACACGGCCATATCCGCTTACGGCGGCTATTTGCTGATCGTGGCAATCGATGTAGAATAAAGATAAATCGGCAAACAGCCGGTGGTCGATTAACTGGGAACGGCCGCCTATTTCGTAATTCCAGCTATGTTCGGGTTTATACGAGATGGCTTGGTTCACGTCGGTCGTGTTTTCGAAGGCAGGCATTCCGGCAGCACTGCGACTCGGTGCGGGACGACCTCCGTTTCCCCCGCCTCCCATGTTCTTCATCAGTTCGCTCATCATGCTGGACCGGATTTGGGATTGTATCAAGTTGGAGAACATCTGGAAATTGTATCCTCCCGACCGGTAACCGCGGGTTGCCGAGGCGTAGACAAAACTTTTATTGCCGATAGCGTATTTCACTTCGAATTTGGGAGACAGTTCTATCGTGTTCATCGACTCCTTTCCATCGATGCCGAGGGGCAGGATAAAAGGCTGTTGAATCGACATCGGGGGGCGATTACCCATATTGATCGTGACGTTGGCACGCCCTGTGAGAGCTTCGGTCGCATGGGTGTGATGGTAAATGCGAGTATGTTCGTAGTCTATTCGTAAGCCTACGGTGGCCGATAAACCGTCGATAAAAATACGATTGAGCGTAGCTTGTCCGAAGGCGGCAGCACCGTAGGCCGGTGTTTTGTAAATGCCGTCGATATACAGGTTTCGATTATCTATATCTATCGTAATATCGGGCATTCCCGCTAATGCAGGGTCCTGTTTGAGAGCTGCCAGTTGGTTGTTGGTCTGTTTGGTGATGAGCAAATCTATCCCGTCTTGTCTGAAATCTACCGGGCCGTCCGTATGGGTTTGTTGATAAAACCCGAATAAGCCTCCTACCCACTCCCAACGTTTGCCTTTGTGCGATTTGACGGCAAATTCCTGTGAAACCGCATGCATTTTTTGTTTTTGTTGTAATGTAAATATGGAGCGGGGAGTAAAGTCTTGGTCCAAATGCATATCGTCGTCGAGGAATTGATAACCCGTCGTCGATGTGAAGATGAATCGGTCGTGGAGATATTGAACCGACAGGCCCGACGTGAATATGTCGCGACGATACGAGGCTTCGTCGTTGTAACTGATGCTGCCGGTCTTTTTCAGGGTTTTGTCATAACCGGCGTATGGGTATCCCTGTTGGTCGCTACCCTCGTAGTCACCGCTGAAACTCAACTTCCAATGCCTGTTTACCCGCCAGTCTAATTGTACTCTTCCACCGCCCGACCGGGTACTTCCGCTATTTTGTCGGGTATATTCGTTTTTGAAGTAGCCGTCGTCCTGTCGGTAGCGGGCATTTATCGAGAATGCGAAATCGTCGGTAAGTTTTTGGCTGGTAGTAGCGGCGACTCCCCATAAGTTGTAATTCCCGAAACTCAATTTTATTTTCGAGCCCTGTTTTTCCAAAGGCGAGAGAGTCTTTATGTTCACGAGTCCCGCCATAGTATTCCTTCCGTAGAGAGTCCCTTGCGGCCCTTTCAAGACTTCGATACTTGCAATATCGATGAAGTCGAAATCGAAAGCGCTTTTATCCAGATAGGGAACGTTGTTGACGTAGAGGCCTACGGCGGGAGAGTTGATTCGGGAACCTATACCCCGTATGTAGGCCGAGGAAATGAGTTTGGAGCCATAATCGGGAATAAACAGATTGGGAACGACGGTAGAAATATCCTTGACCGAACGGATATTCATTTCGTCGAGATTGCCCGTGTTGAGATAAGAGATGGAACCGGGGAACTCGAACAGTTTCGAATCCCATTTGGGGTTACTGATGATAGTAATGGCATTCAGGTTATATATGCGGTTTCCCAAAGAATCGGTAATCGCCGGTATCGGTTTACCGGTTGCAAGAAATGGTAAAGTTCCCAAGATGAACGCGAGCAGAAAATTTTTCATAAGATTTGTTTACCTGTTGAAAGAGCGAGTCTCTCTTTGAATTTTTGCACAAAGTAACAAGAGAAAAATTTTCTTTACAATCATCAATAGTAGTGATTTTTCGAGGACGGGATATTATCCGGGTGTTAGATGAAAAACAGGAGGCTGGCTGCCATGACTGCCATGCCGGTGATGACGCCTCCTATGCCGTAGTGATGATGACCGTATTTTTCGGCTCCCGGCAGCAGCTCATCGAATGAAATGAACACCATAATACCCGATACGAATGCCAATAGAAGCGCGTGAATCGTGGGAGTCCAAAAAGGTAACAGAAACAGGAATCCGATGAGTGCGCCTACCGGTTCGGCCATACCGGAAAGCAGAGAATACCAAAATGCTTTCTTGTGGCTGCCCGTCGCTTGATAGATGGGTACGGAGACAGCGATACCTTCCGGTATGTTGTGAATGGCAATGGCTATGACGATGGGAATAGCTATGTCGATATTGCCCAGTGCCGATGCGAATGTAGCGAGTCCTTCCGGGAAATTATGGATACTGATAGCCAGTGCCATCAGTATTCCGGTACGGTGCAATCGTTGTTGTCCCGATAGTTCTTCCACGCGGTGGACTTCATGAGGATTCTCGTCTTCGGGAATCAAGAAGTCTATCAATGCGATAAACGATGTTCCCGAGAAAAATGCGATCAGCATGTAGATATTAGACATGCGCGGGCTGAAACTCTCGCTGAGCATACCCAATGCCTCGGGCATTAATTCCATGAACGATATATATATCATTACTCCGGCCGAGAACCCCAATGCCGCAGAAAGAAATTTCGTATTGGTTCGTTTGGCGAAAAATGCAATGAGGCTTCCCACTCCGGTCGATAGGCCGGCTATCATCGTGAGGAGAAATGCCAAGAGTATAGAATTTATTTCCATGTTTTCGAGATTGTATAAAACCGTAAAGGAAAACCGCACTATCCTCTTGTCGGGGAATTGGCCGTTTCCTTCGTGGTTTTTCGGAAACAAAGGTAATGTATTAAAACATTATGAAGTTCACCGAATAATAAAAATAACAAAAAAGAATGAAATATGTTAGGAATAAACCGTTGGCTCTACGTATCTTTACCTCCTGAAAAGAGAGAATATGCAAGATTATAACGAAGATATTGTTATCGAGCAGTTACAGAATCCGGCGACTGTGCGGCAGGCATTCGCACGGGTCGTGGCCCGGTATAGTGAGCCGTTATATTGGCAGATTCGAAAAATGGTACTTTCGCACGACGATGCCAATGATTTATTGCAAAATACATTCTTAAAAGCATGGGGAAGTATCGAGTATTTCAGAGGGGATGCCAAATTGTCGACTTGGCTTTATCGTATTGCAGTGAATGAGGCATTGACTTTTCTGGCACGGGAACGGGAACGACGGAATCTTACGGCCGACGATACCGATGATTTCCTGCTCTCTCATGTAGAGAGCGACGAATATTTCGACGGAGATCGTGCACAAAGGCTTTTGCAAGAAGCGGTTTTGCAACTCCCGGAGAAACAACGCCTCGTTTTTAATATGCGTTATTTCGACGAAATGAAATACGAAGATATGTCCGAAATTCTGGGAACGTCGGTGGGTGCATTGAAAGCATCGTATCACCATGCGGCGAAAAAAATAGAGGAATATCTGCAAGATCATGTTTAAACCTTTTCATTATTTTCGTGTCTAACAAACAAAAGGTGAAGCTATGGAAAAGAAAACTCCCCTGTTAGATGAAATCGGTAGGAAGCACGGTATGAAAGTGCCCGGTAATTATTTTGCCGATTTCACCGAAAAGATGACGGAAAGTTTGCCGGAAAGGGAATTTTCCGAACTCGTGCAACCTTCGTTATGGCTTCGGATAAGACCGTGGATTTATATGGCAGCCATGTTTGCCGGTATATGGCTTATGATGAAAATGTTTACGGGAATATTCTCGGTGGAAAAAGGAGAAACTCCTGATATGGAAATGACGGCTTCGGCGACAGATGGAAGTACGATAGAAGACGAGTGGATCGCTTATTATGTCGATGATTACACGGCTTATGAAATGCTCTATACCGATAGCGATTATTAAAGGAGAAGTAGTTATGAAGAAAATAATTTTATTATTATCGGCCGTTTTATTATGGGCATTGCCCGTTTCGGTTTCGGCACAGAATAAGAATAACGACAAGGCGAAGCAACAGCGAAAAGAACAGTTTGACCGGTTCTGTAAATTCCGTCGGGATTTTATGATGAAACAGATCGGGCTTTCCGAACAAGAGGCGAAACAGTTCTTTCCCTTGTATGAAGAGATGGAAGGGAAAAAATGGACGGTAGACAGGGAGGCTCGAACCTTTGCTCGGAAAATAGTACGTTCGGAAACGGCTGTTTCAGATGTCGAGTATGAAAAAGCGGCCGAAGTTTTACTGGAAAAGGACGAGAAGTTGGCAAAGATAGATCGGGAATATTACGACAAGTTCAAAACCTTTCTGTCGAATGAAAAATTATTTAAATTCAAAAATGCCCAAATGAAATTCCCGAGAGCCATGATGAAATGGCATGGCGGGAAACATCATCATGAGTAATAATGTAATGTACGGGATAATGAAGAAAGGGAGAAGTTTTTTTGATCTTCTCCCTTTCTTTTTATTTATGGTACAAATATCTTTTCCGAAAAACCGTTTATATGAAGGATATACAATCCGGTATTCAATCCGAGTTCTCTCCATTCGATTCGGGTTCCGGGCTCGACATCTGTTTTATCGGAGTATCTTATGATTCCGTCCGGGGTCGATAATATGAGGTTTATTTTACCCGCTTGCGATGTGAATAAAATTCCGTCTCGATAAAGTTTGTATAGTTTGTCTGTCGACAAGTTGTCGATGGCGCTCGGTGAAAGCACCTCTTTGATTCCGGCGAGAGCGTCTATTTTCCCGTATCCGTAAATGGAGTTGGGACATGCTCCTGTATGGGAATCTTGGCGGGCGGTCTTTTTCAAAATCAGTTGTATATCTTCGGGAGATAGTTCTGGATTTGCTTCTAACCATGTGGCAATGACTCCGGCGACAAAGGGCGAGGCTTGCGATGTTCCCGTCATTTGTCCCCAATAATAGCTTTTCCCGTTTATCGTTGCCCGGGCGACAGTGTTGGCGCTACTCTCCTTATAGTAATCGGAGTAAGAAGATACGGCGCTGAAAATCATTCCTCCCGGAGCCGTCACGTCGGGCTTTACTCGGCCGTCCGAAGCCGGACCTCGGCTCGAAGTGTAATTGATTTTATTCAACGGGTAATCGATCAACATGGACTGTTTCTTTCCCGAAAAATTTGTCCATACGTTTCGGGTTGTATAGTTTCCGACAGAAATGGTTCTCTTTCCTGTTCCTCCCAATTCCCCTAATGTACGGTCGGCATCGAAATTGACATGTGTGCTTTTCCCGTTGTCGGTGAACTGTCCGCTGTTTTTGTCGGTCCAGAGATCGATGTGTTGGGTTTCGCCCGTTACTCCTATTTGTATGTCGTAACCTTTTAGATTGAGATTATTCAAGGCGACTCTATACATGCGCCTCGTGTTGTTCCACAATTCGGTATAGTAGGCGATTTCTCCGCCTTCCGAATAGTTGAAGTCGGCAGGGACGGAAAACGATTGGTCCGTACCGTTCGAGGTACAACTCCATACGGTTTCGCCTTGCGAGTCGGTTAGCGAAACGGTAACGGTAAACCCGTCCGATTCACCCCAAACTTCGAATGTGTTGGCGGCGTATCCCGATGGTTTGAAAAAAGTCAGTACAGGAGTCTCTGCATTGTTGAGTTCCATCGAAGCATGAGTTTTATTTTTGGCATCGTTTCCGATGGAACCGACCAGAATTTTTCCTTTTCCCAGCATGGCATCGATGGCTTGATCGAAAAGCGAAGTCCCGTCGTGCGGCCCGTAAGAAGTATTTAGGCTAATGTTGACTACGGCCGGTTTGTCTATCGAGTCGGCATAGTTGAATACATATTTAATACCATTCAGAATATCGGTATCTTCCAATGTCGATCCTACCATTACAAAGTCGGCATCATAAGCTACTCCGTAATAGGGATTCTTGTCGAGTGTCGTGGACTCCGAGGTCGCTATTGTCCCGAAATAACTGCCACCGGCTATTCCGGCTACATGGGTTCCGTGTGTTTGCTCTTCGTTGTCAGTCCCTTCGGCAAGAATATTTTCTTTATCCGACAGTAGTTTGTTATCGATTTGATTCCAGAATCTTGCGATTCGGAGGGTCTCGTTGTCAGACGAGCGGAAGGCCGGGTGAGTTACGTCGAATCCAGAGTCTACGAACCCCAATACGACATTCTTTCCGGTATAAGGTGATGAAAGAGACTCCCCGTTTTGTACCAGTACTACGTTCGTTTCTGTACGTGCTTCATCTAAGGATAAGGATGCTTTTCGAGGAAGCTCGGCTCTTTTTACGAAGTCAGAGTCTAAAAAACGAGACAATTCCGACGGTGAAATACATATCGTATAGAATCCGTTTCCCAATGCCACATACGATAAAACAAAACATTCCAGTAAATCGTTTTCGGTCGTATGCTCGTCGCATTGAACGAGAAGTCGCAGATCTTTATCCTGTCTGGATAATTTTTCCAATCGATTGCCAGATCGAATTAATTGATCGAGCGTTTGGCGCGATGAGGCCGATAGTTTTTCGTTGGCTGCAAAACACGTCATGCTGTTGAGGAATAAGATTCCACTGAACAGCATGACGTAAATATAGATTCGATTCATAAAACTTTATTTATAGGGCACAAACTTTGAAAGCAGCGTTCCCTACTTTTACGATATAAATTTTACCCGGGGTGAACGGGAAGTCATATCGACCGTTATTTACAAGCCCTTGATTTATCAATCGACCGTCTGTTTCGTGAATAGTGACAGGTTGAACGGAGGTGTCGTTTATCGAAAAACCTTGTCTGGTAACCGTCAGTTCCAACTCTTCGTTTTGGGTATTTTCAATTCCGGTAGAATTGTACACGACAGCAACGTCATCGATTTGCAGATAGTTTCCTTCGGCAACTTCGAGCGGTTTTTCCGGTTTTTTACTGAGGTAGTTGGATGCACAGAACACGATGTTCATTTTTTCGGGAATCTCTTGTGATGTATAATCGATAGAGATTTCTTTGGTCTCGAAAGCATCTATATCGTTATCGATGGTCAATTCTCCCGACCCTATCAAGGCCGCACCCGCATTCCCGGCGAGAACGGCGCTCATTTCGTCGGTATGGTTGGCTCCGTTTTTATCGGTCGACTCGGCCGAGCCCTTCCATAGATAGACTTTGATATGGGCAGCATCGTCTATGTCGCTTGTAGGAGCATTGTAGTATTGGGCTTTGAAGGTGATTTTACTGGGACGTCCCGTAAATTCTACACCTCCGTCTACACCCAAATCCCCTGTTGCGGCTGTGAAATAATTGGTGTTTACATATATCCACGGAGTTCCTAATGAGAGTATTCCCGGAATGACGTAACCTGTGGTCATCCAGCCACCTTTGGTTCCCGCAAAAGTATTTTCTATAATAGGTGAGGCATCGGATTCGTCTCCTCCTTTGGTAACGGTTCCTCCTTTCATTGAACCGAAAACTCCGCTTGCGTTGCAAGACAATGCATGCCAACCTACGGGTTGTACTTTCTGGTTGCCTCCGTCGCTTTCCCAAGCTCCGTTAAAGTCGTCTCCTGAGAAATTTTCACTATGTGCCGTTAGAGAAAATAGGACACAGCAACTTAAAATAAGATAAAATTTCTTCATAATCCGCTTTGTTTAAATGAATTTGATTATAATATTATATTTTTGTGCAGGCAAAGTAAAGAAAAAAATGTAATAATGGAAAGAGAAAAAGGAAAATAGTAGTAATTATTAAAGTTTTAAGAAGTATGAGAAAGAAATTTGCTTGGTTTTTCTGTATATTTATGTCATCTCTTGTTTTGTTGTCATGTAGCGAGGATAATAAAAAAGGAGAAGAACCCGGAGACGGTACGGGAGGAGGAACTCCTGAGGGGGATACTAAAACTTATTTTGAAACGACCTATTCCGATTTGTCTGCTTACGTTGACAAAGATGTGAGCGAGATATGGGCCGCTGTGGGAAATGCTTCGAAAGATGAGGAAAATAATATCCTGTATGTGCAGGATCAAAAAGGCAATCGATACAAAGCGACGTTTAAACTCGATGGAACGATGATTGCTACCATAGAAATGGTTTTGACCGGAAGTTCCGAAAACAAAGGGATTGAAGTGTGGGAAAGTATGATATCTTCTTTCCGGGATTATAAATTAGGGACTTTCCTCGGTACGAAATTTAAAGATTACGCTACGGGCGTGGGGGGTATCAAGCAAACCACAGAAGAGACGATTCCGTTGTTGACTCTGGAAGCCAATACGTTGATATATCCCGTATTCGGCATACAGAAAAAAGTGTATTGTTGTCCTATCATGGATAAAGATAAATTCCGTGTAGAAATATGCCGCAATTATTTACCTCTCGATTTTAGTACATTAGGTAAATATGTGGGTGCGAATATCGATGAAACTCTGCAAGAGTTTTATGCGATTAGCAATAAGATCCTTTTCGGGACGGCGATGGCGTATCTCTATTTCGATAGTGCGATCGATTTGAAGGGTAATAACTATACGGTTAATTTCGATTCCGACAAAACATTGGAAACCGTTTTGGAAATTTCGGCTTATATTCCTGAGAACGAACAAACCATCGCTCGTTGGAAAGACCTCTTGCAAAACTATGCCGATTATAAGTTAGGCACGTTGAAAGAATTGTATGTGACCGATGCTTTCGGCGATAAGGTACAAGACTTGGCCGATGCGCAAGCGGCGTTCGATTTGTATGAGTCTAACGGTCGTAACAACGGGATCATTGCTCGTTTTGAGACGGCTTATGGTAACAATTCTCTCATATTGAATAAAGACTATTGTTATATTCTTGTTAGGAAAAGTTAAGCAGTCGATCGTATGGAAACGAAGAACGCTCGGGAATTACCCCGGGCGTTCTTCGTTTTTTAAGGGAAATAATCTTAGCGGGCAAACAAAACAGCAAAGGTGTTGTTCTATGAGATACAGACGGTACAAACGCTTGTGGGGAGAGCTTCGCTCTTTTGGAGCAATCGGGGTCAATCGTCTATGAGTTCAACCATCAAAAGTATCTGATATGAGAAAAGTTTGTGAAAAACTACACATGAAAATCCGGTCAGGGTTGCTGTTAGGATTATGTTGCCTGTCGTGGTCGCTATCGGCGCAACGTATGGCCGTGCAAGGGACGGTAGTCGATAGTTCGGGAGAGCCGGTTATCGGGGCGAATGTCATTGTTCGGGGATCGTCTGCGGGCGTAGCGACCGATCTCGATGGGCGGTTCCGTCTCGATGTGGTTCCCGATGCTACTCTCGTAGTTTCCTATTTGGGATACAATACGCAGGAGGTTCCGGTAAACAATCGTTCGCAGATAACGATCGTTTTGCAGGAAAACGCTGTGGCTTTGCAAGAAGTCGTGGCGATAGGTTATGGAACTGTCCGCAAGAGCGATGCCACAGGGTCGGTTACTTTGGTGAAACCCGATGAGATAAATGCAGGTTTAGCGACTTCTGCACAAGATTTGTTGGTCGGGAAGACACCGGGTGTAGTAGTCACTCTCAACGGCGGTAAACCCGAGGGTGGCGCCGATATCCGTATTCGTGGAGGTTCATCGCTCAATGCGACGAACGACCCTTTGATCGTTATCGACGGTGTTCCTGTCGATAATTCAGGAGTGACCGGAATGTCCAATTCGCTATCCATGATTTCTCCCGATAATATCGAGTCGTTCACGATATTGAAAGATGCTTCGGCAACGGCCATTTATGGGTCGAGGGCATCGAACGGAGTTATCATTATTACGACGAAACGGGGACAGTCGGGAAAACCGCAAATCAATTTTACGGCCAATATGTATGTGAATACACCTCGTAATAAAGTGGGGGTACTCGACGGAGACCAATTCCGTCAGGTGATAACCGATTATTACGGAGAAGGGAGCCCGGCTTATAATTTATTGGGGACGGCCAATACGAATTGGCAGGACGAAATTTTGCGGACGTCGGTCAGTAGCGATTATAATCTGAGTGTAGGTGGAACGTATAAAATTCTGCCGTATCGGGTTGCGGTGAGCTATACCAATCAGAATGGTATTTTGAAAACCTCTGCTATGGATAGGGTGACGGCTTCGATAACGTTGAATCCCAAATTTTTCGACAATACGTTGAGTGTGACGGCCAATGTGAAGGGCTTTTATATGCACAACCGTTTTGCCGACGAAGGTGCTATCGGTGGCGCGGTATCCTTCGACCCGTCGCAATCGGTACGGGTCGATAACCTGCCCATCGGTAACGGATATTTTACATGGTTGAAACCCGGAACCGACGAATTTATAGGTATCGCACCCGTAAATCCGGTATCGCTTATCGACGAACGGTCCATGAAAGCCGATGTCTATCGCAGCGTGGGTAACTTGCAGCTCGATTATGTAATGCCTTTTTTGCCGGCGTTACATGCCAACTTGAATTTAGGATACGATGTCTCTCATAGTATTCAACATAATCTCATGACTCCCGACTCCCCTCTTACTTACAAGGAGAATAAAAAAACAGGGCTGGGACAAGACGAACGGTTGAGGCAACTCAAACGGAATTTGTTGCTCGACTTCTATCTCAATTATAAACAGGATTTCGAGTCGATACATAGTAGGCTCGACGCTATGGCTGGATATTCGTGGCAACGTTTTTATAAAGATGGAGGAACCCGCACTACATTGATGCCCGATAAGGAACAATGGTTCGTCTCGTCCTATACCGACCATTTACAGTTGATTTCCTTCTTTGGGCGTGTGAATTATACCTATAAGGACACCTATCTGTTTACAGTCACATTACGTGGCGATGCGACATCTCGCTTTTCGAAAGATAACCGTTGGGGCGCATTCCCGGCCGTTGCGTTGGGGTGGAAAATTATCAACGAGCCTTTTATGGAACGGGCGACTTCGTTTATGAGCGAATTGAAGTTGAGGTTGGGCTATGGTATTACGGGACAGCAGGACATTAGCGACAGTTATTTCCCGTATATGCCGTTGTTTACGATCGGTTATCCTACGGCATCCTATCCGTTCGGCGACCAATATTATTATACGATACGTCCTAACGGCTATGACCCCAATATTAAATGGGAGGAGACTACGACGTGGAATGCCGGTATCGATTTCGGATTTTTGAATAATCGCATTACGGGATCGTTGGATTACTATTATCGCGAGACGAACGATTTGATTAGTCGTATTCCTGTTCCGGCAGGGTCCAACCTTACGAACGAGATATACACCAATGTGGGACGTTTGCGCAACGAGGGTATCGAATTCAATATTCAAGCAAAAGTTATCGATAATAAAGATTTTACTTGGGATTTGGGTATGAACGTCGCTTGGAACTCCAATAAAATAACCAAACTGAATAAAAGCGAGAGTGCCGATTATTACATTCCGGTAGGAGGTATAGGCGGAGGTACGGGCAATACCGTACAGGCTCATAAAGTAGGGTATCCGGCATACAGTTATTTATTGTATGAACAAGTATATGATGCCGATGGTAATCCCATCGAGGGATTGTATGCCGACCGTAACGGCGACGGGGTCATAGACGAATCGGACAAATATATTCACCACAGCCGTGACCCGAAAGTCGTTATCGGTATCAACTCGACCATGAATTGGAAAAATTTCGATTTCGGAATCTCTTTGCGGGCCAACTTGGGCAATTATGTTTATGACAACGTATTATCTCAAAATTCGATATATAGCGCGATGTACAACAGCGCAGGTTTCCTGAGCAATATCATGCGGCGTGGGGCGAAATTCGAAACCCAGCAATACATGAGCGATTATTATTTGAAGAATGCCGGATTTCTGCGTTGCGACAACATTTCGCTGGGATATACTTGGAAACACCTGTTGGACGATGCGTTGCGGCTGAGAGTTTACGGTGCGGTACAAAATCCTTTTGTCATTACCAAATACAAGGGGCTCGACCCGGAAGTTTTTTCGGGTATAGACAATAATGTTTATCCTCGGCCCACGACCTATACGTTGGGTGTCGTTTTGACCTATTAACCTCTAAAAATACAAAAATATGAAGTCTTTTATATATAAATGTTTTATAGGCGGGAGCGTCGCTCTTTCGATGACTTTGTCTTCCTGTTTGGGCGATCTCGATTTGAAACCTATCGACGATAACGTGATACAGTTGTCCGACTTTAAGGACAATCCGCAATATTACACGCAGTTGTTAGCCAAAGTATATGCCGGTTTGGCCGTGTCGGGGCAAGAGGGCCCTGCCGGTAATCCCGATATACAAGGGTTCGACGAGGGACAGGCGCAATACCTGCGGGCCTATTGGAATTTGCAGGAACTGCCTACCGACGAAGCCGTGTTAGGTTGGAACGATGCTGGACTACCCGAACTGAGTATGTCCACATGGTCGGCAGCCAACGGTTTTGTATATGTCATGTATAGCCGCGTGTTTTTTCAGATAGCTTTATGTAACGACTTTTTACGCAATACGACCCCGACAGCGCTGGCTGCCAATGATGTCCCCGAAGATGTCGCTGCTCAGATACAGACCTATCGGGCCGAGGCTCGGGTGTTGCGGGCTCTTTCCTATTGGCATGCTATCGATCTGTTCGGTGCGGTCTCTTTTGTGACTGAGGAGAATAAAATCATGGAGGCTCCCAAGCAGAAGTCGAGAGCCGAGATATATCAATTTATATTGGACGAGTTGAATGCCGTAGAAGAGTCTATTCCTTTACAACCTCAGTATGGGAGGGTAGGACGCGATGCCGTCAATATGATTCGGGCGAAACTCTATCTCAATGCTGCGGTTTATACCGGTACGCCGCAATACGGATTGTGTGCCGCCGAGTGTGAAAAAATAATCGCTCGGCACAATACCGGGACGAATCATGGATTGGCCGAAACGTATAAATACTTGTTCGGCGGCGATAACGACCGTTATGCGAGGGGCGGCAATGAAAGCGAAATACTTATGACTGTTCCTTTCGATAGCGATTCGATTCGTTCGTACGGGGGTACGATGTATCTCACCGTAGGCTCGTATGGAGGTAAAATCTCGGCGAGAAATTATGGGGTAAACGATGCTTGGGCCGGCCCCCGTTCTACCTCTACGCTGGTACTCTCATTCTCTCCGCAAGACGAGCGTTATGCCTTTTTCAGCGAAGGAGCGAGTATTAACAATACCAACCTTTCTACCTATCAGGACGGTTATTCGGTCGTGAAGTTTACCAATCTGCTCTCTACCGATTGGGACAATGCAGCAGGCCGTGCCGAATCTTATCCCGATACCGATTTCCCTTTGTTCCGGCTGGCCGATGTCTATCTGATGTATGCCGAATGCGCATATCGGGGAGCTGCCGATCGGGAAACGGGAAGAACCTACATGAACTATTTGAGGGATAGGGCAGGCATGCCGCAATACGATTCGGTAGACGATATCACACTCGACGAAATTTTGCAGGAACGTATGAGAGAGCTTTATTGGGAAGGGCATCGTCGTACCGATTTGATTCGGTTCGAAAAATTCACCTCCGGTAATTATTTGTGGCCGTGGAAAGGAGGCGTATATGCCGGTAAATCGCTGGATACCAAATATAATCTATATCCTATTCCGGCAAAGGAAATCGCTGCCAACCCCGGCATACAACAAAACTATGGCTACTAACGGTAAAAACGACAGAATTATGAAATCTTCTTTTATTAAATTATCCGTTTGGATAGGCTTGTCGGCACTTGTCGCCTGTAACGATGTGGATACTCCCAAATATGACTTGCAGGCTACACCCGAACTGGCGCCTCTTGCACAACCGGCTTTGGTTTTGAACGAAGCCTCGTCGGGGTTTATAGCCGAGACATTCTCATGGTCGTCGGGAGACTATGGTTTCCCCGCTGCTCCCGTTTACACATTGGAGATAGATAACCGGAAAGATTTTCCCGATCCTATACAATTAGCCGAATCGAATGCCGATTATGTATCAGTGACTGTCGCCCGATTGAATATGGCGACTCTTATTCTGGACGGTCAACCGGGAGAGCCTTGTGATTTGTTCGTCAGGGTAGTAGCCAAGTTGACAGCCGACCATACCGTCGCTTCTTCTCCTCGCGACATTACGGTGACGGCCTATGACGAACCTATCGTGTATCCCAAACTGTATGTCCCCGGTAATTATCAAAACTGGGATATTGCGGCAGCACCCGTGCTGCAATCCTATCGAATGAATAATCGGTATGAGGGATATGTCGATTTTGTGGTCGCTGGAAATCCCGATGCTGCGGTAGAATTTAAAATAACCACTCTGCCCGATTGGGCGCAGGGCGACCAGTATGGCGATGGAGGTCCCGGACGATTGAAACTCGATGGGGAAAATATCTCATATACTCCGCAGGGTTATTATCTCATGCAGGTAGATTTGGATAAATTAACCTACAAATTGACTCCGTCCGAACCGGTCCCGTGAACCATTTGCACCGTGAGGTGTTTTCTATATATACTGTGTTATGTGTGTGATGGCGGAGGAAACGTAGCTTTGAACGGCTGCGCTTCCCCCGCTTTTTTGGTGAAGTGAAGATACCCACCCATGACGCAAAGGAAAAGCAAGGGCATGAAGCTATGACTGTTTTATCTCGTTAAAAGCAACTTATCTGTAAAGAGATTTTTCAATATTGTTTTTTGCTCGTTGTAAGAGTGTCGTGCAAATTAAAATATGAAACGGTTTGATTATGGCAAAATAACATTTCCCTAAATTATTATGGAATCTGACTTTTGTGCTGACAGATATGCGTTGATTATCACGTTCCATGCTCTCGGTCATAAACACAATTTCCAAATCAAGATGTTTATCATTTTTGCATACCGTCGCCATATTCTCGGATTCGATATGCACCAAATCCGATAACTTTCTTTCTTTTTTCAATCCGAAAGGTCTCATCACGACATTACGGAACTTCATCAAAAGGGTTATCCATTTGGGGGCAGAAAAGAACAGTTCAGACAGCTCTACCGCACTTATAAATCTTTCAGTATGAATTATATCGCTGAATTCATCTGTATAATCGTAATTCTTATCGCCTTTCATGATTCTTTATTTCAATAACTTACGGCTGTAATTATTACCACTTTCCAATATGCTCATCTGATGAATGGCTATTTGGTTTAGTCTAACAAGACGTTTGCTCTGTGGCATACCTTGTTCGATGAATACAGCATTGAGATTCTCCATATTCGACAAGCAGATAAGTTCATTGATAGTAGCATAATCACGAATATTGCCCGTCAGTTCGGGGTTGGCTTCCCTCCATTGTTTTGCTGTCATACCAAACATCGCCACATTCAGTACGTCAGCTTCGTTTGCATAAATAATATTTGCTTGTACCGGTGTAACTTTCTGCGGGATAAGGTTTTGCTTTATGGCATCAGTATGTATGCGGTAGTTGATTTTAGATAATTCACGTTTGGCCGACCAACCGAGTTGCTGGTGTTCTTCTGCTTTTAGTCGTTGATACTCTTTAACAAGAAGTAATTGAAATTTAGGAGAAATCCACATGCCAAAATGATATGCTATATCCCGATGTGCATATGTGCCACCGTAGCGACCAGCCTTAGAACGAATGCCGATTGCATTGGTCCTTTCTATCCACGTTTTTACAGAAAGCACGAAATTGTTGCTTCCTGCTGCATTTTTAATTGTACCGAATTCGGTACAATTAAAATCGGGGTTATACAACATTTCCCATTCGCCAAGATATTCGATAGTGCTTTTAAGACTAAGCCAACGGAAGATAATATGCTCTTGCAATTGACTTTTTGCCATGTCTGTAAGGCTGATGTAGTCTTCTTCATTGTACTTGACAATGCTAATATCTGTATTTTGAACGGTAATTTTTGCCATTGTATTGTAATTGATGCAATGAGTTTCAATCACAAAAGTCGCTATAATTTGCGAGATTATGTCTTTTTTAATGGACTATTTGCAAAGATGAAATACAACAATTCGATTATTGGTATTGTCTTTCCCGACAATTATTTTAATTCTATATTAGAAAGAATTATTGAATAGTATTGTATTTCAAGTGTCTGAAATTCAACTTGTTAATAAATTATTGTCTTTGATTTTCAAATAATTCGCTAAAAGTTTATTCTTCAAATGGTTGTATCGAGCCGCCGAAAATCTAAAATATATTGAAATAGAGATATTGCCGATTTTTCTTCGATTATTCCGCTGTTTTTCGATAACTTTGCGCCGAAACATAATCAAATAACAAGTGTCATTATTCGAGCTTTTTGTTTTGGCTGTCGGGTTATGCATGGACAGCTTTGCCGTGTCGTTGACATCGGGTGTCCTTTTGAAGCCTTTTACGTTATCCCGTGTTTTGAAGATAGCCGCTTTTATGGCGGTTTTTCAGGGAGCTATGCCGCTTATCGGTTGGTTTTTGGGCATTGGGTTTAAGAATTATATAGAAGCCTACGATCATTGGGTAGCATTCGGCGTTTTACTCTTTTTGGGAATGAAAATGATTTATGAAGGCTGGCTCCGGAAAGGAGAGTCCGAACCCTGTTGCATCGATCCTGCCGATACGCGCACGTTGGTGGGTCTTTCGTTGGCTACGAGTATCGATGCTTTGGCCGTGGGTATTTCGTTTGCGTTTCTCAACATGACGATGATTGCGCCCACGATAGTTATTGCCGGTGTCACATTTGCCTTTTCTTTGGTCGGGGTTTATATCGGTCGTCAGTTCGGTCGCCGTATACATAACTTTGCCGAGGTCGTCGGGGGAGTTATCTTGATAGGGATAGGCGTGAAAATCTTGTTGGAACATTTGTTTTTTTAGGAGGTTATGGATAAAAGATATGCTCGTTCGTGGTGGGCGGTCGTTCTGTTTTTGGTCGTGTTTCTGTCGACAAGTACCATACGTCGTTGTGGCAAGAACACATATCGATATGACGAGGGGCTGATATTCGGCACTTTTTACCACATAACCTATAAATATCCCGAATCGTTGTCCGAAGAAATCAAGAACCGGTTGTTGCAATTCGACGCTTCGCTCTCTCCGTTTAACGATACTTCTATTATTTCGCGGATTAATCGCAACGAACCGGTCGAGACCGACCGGTGGTTCGAGCATGTGTTCAATGCTTCGCAGCGTATATACACACGCACGGGTGGGACGTTCGACCCTACCGTATCTCCGCTTGTCAATGCATGGGGATTCGGTTTTAAAAAAGGGGTTATTCCCGATTCTGTTCAGGTCGATAGCCTGTTGAGGCAAGTGGGTATGAATAAATTGACTCTTGAAAATCATCGGATATTAAAGTCCGATACTTGTGTTACTCTCAATTTTTCGGCCATAGCCAAAGGATATGCCTGCGATGTGATAGGACAGTTGTTGACCGATAAGGGAATCGATGATTTTATGGTCGAAATAGGCGGCGAGGTATTCGCCCGTGGGAAAAATCCGGAAGGAAAAATGTGGCGGGTGGGGGTGAACCGTCCCACTATTGCCGATGGTGAAGCCGGAACGATCGAAGAAATCGTGCAGATAACCGATGTCGGATTGGCTACATCGGGTAATTATCGCAATTATCGTATGGTGGACGGAAAACGGATTGCACATACGATAGATCCCGTAACAGGTTATCCGGTACAACACACGTTGTTGAGTGCGACGGTAATGGCTCCCGACTGTATGACTGCCGATGCATATGCTACCGCTTTTATGGTTATGGGATTGGAACGCAGTAAGGCATTGGTCGATTCTTTGCCGGGGGTCGAGGCTCTGTTTCTCTATCAAAACGGTAGCGATACTACCCGGATAGATTATTGGGCAACGTCCGGAATGCGGGAAAAGATAGAGCGGTAGAATAATCTCTTGAAGCCATGAAAAAGCAGATAAAAGAAATACCCTCGATACTCTTCCTTATGATTTCTTTTGGAGTAGCCATTCGGGTAATGACCGAAGGAAAGGAAGAAGTCCCTCTGCACTGGAATGTCCGGGGCGAGATAGATTCGTGGGGCGACACGTGGACGATCGTTCTTCTTCCTGTCATCGCTTTGGCGTTGTATGGATTACTCACCCTTTTGCAACGTCGGCCTCAATGGTATAACTATCCCTGCAAAATAACCGATAAGGCAGGTGCATACAAACTCATGTCGGGTATGATAGGTCATATCAAGAACCTCGTTATGCTGCTCTTTCTCTATATTACGCTGTCTGTGGCGCAAATCATAGAGCTGAGTACCTGTGTGTTGCTACTTATCGCTCTTGCCATACCGTTCATAATTATTGTTATGTCCAAAAAATTCGAACGGTTTTCTTGAAACCGATTGCCGATGATTGTTGCTTCTTTTTGATTCGGTTGTCTTGTGTCTCGGTGTTTTTTACTTGGCCTAATTATGCAAGGTCAATGTGATTTCCCCGTTTAGCGAGCGATTCATATTTTCTTTTACGACTTTGGCGGAATAGCGGTGACCGAACAGGAACATAAGTTTGGTAAGTACGGCTTCGGTTGTACTGTCATAGCCGCTCACTACGCCCACGTCTTCAAGTTTGCAACCGGTTCCGTATCGGCTCATTTGTACGCTTCCTCCCATACATTGGCTCACATTGACGATAACGATGCCTTTGTCCACGGCCTCTTTCAGTAAGTTGAGGAACCACTCCTTCACGGGAGCGTTTCCCGATCCGAACGTTTCGAGCACGACACCTTTCAATCCCGGAATGTTTAGAATGGAGCGCACGGTTTGTTCCGATATGCCGGGGAACAGTTTCAGTACTACGATGTTGGTATTCATCAAATAGTGCGGACGCAGAGGTTTCGATGTGGTGCGGGCGATTTGGTTTTCGTCGTAGTGAATGTGTACCCCCGCCTGTGCCAACGGAGGATAGTTGGTCGATACGAATGCGCTGAAACTTTCGGCACTTATTTTAGTTGTACGGTTTCCTCTCAGCAGATGGTTGCCGAAAAAGATACACACTTCCGGGACCAGAGGTTCGCCGTTGGTATTTTTGGCGGCAGCTATTTCGATGGCGGTAATCAGGTTTTCTTTGCCGTCGGTTCTCAACATGCCGATGGGAAGTTGCGAGCCGGTGAGAATAACCGGTTTGTTCAGATTTTCGAGCATGAAACTGAGAGCCGATGCTGTGTATGCCATCGTGTCGGTTCCGTGCAAGACGACAAATCCATCGAATAAGTCGTAATTGTCGGCGATGATGTGTACCAGTTTTACCCACGAGTCCGGTTCTATTTCCGACGAGTCGATGGGGGGCTCGAATTGTACCGTCGAGATAGAGAACCCAAGTTGTCGCAATTCGGGAACTTTATCGAGAAGGTGGTGAAAATTAAAAGGTTCGAGGCTTCCGGTTTTGCTGTTTTCTACCATTCCGATAGTTCCGCCGGTGTAAATGATAAGGACCGATGTTATATTTTCAGGCATACATCAATGATTTATTTCTTTACAAAAAGTAGTGAATACGGACTGAAACGAATAGGATTCGGTTGCGTCGGGTATGCCACATTTTTTGTTTGGTTGTACAAAAATAGTCATTTGCGGGGGAAAATATCATTTTGTTTGGCAAAATATTCCCTATTATCGACTACCTCCCTTTTCATGTGGCAAAAAGATATTTTCAAAATGCCGTTTAAAAACGTCTGTAAAATACAAAATTGTAAAAGAAATGATATTTTTATAAATCATTTTGTGCTTGTTTTTATTCAAAAAATAAAAAATAGATTACTTTTGCAATAAAAGAGAAAATAGATGACATCGGGCGGCAGTCGATAGAGTTTGGTTGTATTCCTCGGTTGTTGCATGTTTGAGAGGATTTAAAGATAATAATATTGATGACAAGGTTACGATATAGAACATGTTTTTTCTTCGGGGTTGCGGCTATGGGTACTACCCCTTAGGGGGGGAGGACGTTATTTCATTATTTCGATTTACCGTAATTGGGTATGGCTTTTAACTAAGTTTTGTAACTTTGTGTATGATTCCCCATAGGTTGGGGAAGGTAACACCGATAGAAATTCACTAGATATGAAAGTATTGAAATTCGGAGGCACGTCGGTCGGCTCGGTAGAGAGCATGTCGAGTGTCAAACATATAGTCGAGAGTTGTCGGGAGCCTGTTATTGTAGTGGTTTCGGCGCTGGGGGGAATAACCGATAAACTCATTGGTACGGCCAAAATCGCAGTGGAAGGCGGTAATGCTTATGAACACGGTTTTCGTGAAATCGTAGATAGGCACATTGCCATGATACATGGCGCTGTCGATTCGCATAAGAGAGACGAACTTCTGTCGCTCGTAGAGCCATTGCTCGATGAATTGGGAAATATTTTCAAAGGCGTGTCTCTCATTAAAGATTTGTCGGTAAAGACCCTCGACACGATTGTCAGCTACGGCGAGCGTCTCTCCTCGTTGATTGTCAGCCGGGTTATCGACGGGGCCGAGCATTACGATTCCCGTCGGTTCATCAAGACGCAGATGCAGTGTGGTAAACACATTGTCGATTTCGAGGAGACCAACCGATTGGTGAAAGCCGGTTTTAATCCATTGCCTCGTATAGCCGTCGTTCCGGGATTCATCGCCTCTGACAAGAGCAATGGCGATGTCACCAATCTGGGGCGTGGAGGATCGGATTATACGGCAGCTATCTTGGCTACCGCTCTCGATGCCTCGCAGCTCGAAATCTGGACCGATGTCGATGGCTTCATGACAGCCGACCCCCGGGTAATCAATACGGCTTATGTCATCGAGCGGTTGTCGTTTGTCGAAGCGATGGAATTGTGCAACTTCGGTGCGAAGGTTATTTATCCTCCGACCATTTATCCGGTATTTCACAAAAATATACCTATATTCATTAAGAATACTTTTAATCCTTCGGCTCCCGGAACCCTCATTTCCGAGGACAATTCGCATGCCGAAGGGAAGGCTATCAAGGGTATTTCGTCTATCAACGACACGTGTCTCATTACTTTGTCGGGTATGGGCATGGTGGGTGTCATCGGTATCAATTCACGTATATTCAACCGGCTGGCAAAGTCGGGTATCAGTGTCTTTTTGGTGTCGCAGGCATCGTCCGAAAACAATACGACATTTGCCGTGCGCAATGCCGATGCCGAGTTGGCGGTGAAAGTATTGCGCGAAGAGTTCCGCCACGATATGGCCGTTGGTGAAATTAGTGCGATCGAAGCCGAGAAAGATCTTGCCACCGTAGCTATCGTGGGCGAGAATATGAAGCATACGCCCGGTATTGCCGGAAAACTGTTCAACGTTTTGGGGCGCAACGGTATCAACGTGATAGCTTGTGCGCAGGGGGCTTCTGAAACCAATATATCTTTTGTGATTGCACTTGGCAGCCTGCGTAAAGCGCTCAACGTCATACATGATTCTTTCTTCCTCTCCGAGTCGCAAGTGCTCAATCTTTTTGTCGTAGGTGTGGGTACGGTAGGTAAGGACTTGTTGCAACAAATCAGTAAGCAACAGCAACGGTTGCTCGAAACGAAGGCTTTGCAGCTCCGGTTAGTGGGTATTGCCAACTCGCGTAAGTGCCTTTTCGATAGGGAGGGTATTGACGTCGAGCATTGTCAAGAGCTGCTCGATCGTTCCGAAATGGTTGCTTCGCCCGAAAAAATCAAGGACGAAATTATCAAAATGAATATCTTCAATTCGGTGTTTGTCGACTGTACGGCAAGTCCCGATATAGCCGCGCTTTATAAGACTTTGCTCGACCACAACGTGTCGGTAGTGGCATCCAATAAGATAGCCGCTTCGGGATCGTACGATTCTTATCGGGAATTGAAGCAGACTGCTCGCAAGCGTGATGTGAAGTACCTTTTCGAGACGAACGTTGGGGCGGGGTTACCCATTATCAACACGATTAACAACCTCATCAACAGTGGCGATAAGATCTTGAAAATCGAGGCAGTGGTTTCCGGTACGCTCAATTATATTTTCAATGTGGTGGGAGCCGATGTCCCGTTGAGCCGGGCTGTGCGTATGGCGCAGGAAGCCGGATACAGCGAGCCCGATCCTCGTATCGATTTATGCGGACAGGACGTTATCCGCAAGTTGGTGATTTTGGCGCGCGAGGCCGGATACAGGGTAGAGCAGAGCGATGTGAAAAAAAAGCTCTTTATCCCCGACGACTATTTCAAAGGTTCCCTTGCTGATTTTTGGAAAGCGATACCGCAATACGATGCCGAGTTCGAACAGTATCGTAGACAAGTCGCCGATCGGGGTAAAGTTCTCCGTTTCGTCGCCACGCTCGACCACGGCGATGTTGAGGTGGGGTTGCGTGAAATCGATTCGGCTCATCCGTTCTTCCATCTCGAAGGGAGTAACAATGTCATATTGCTGACTACCGAGCGTTATCGGGAATATCCTATGGTCATCAAAGGATATGGTGCGGGAGCCGAAGTTACAGCCGCCGGTGTCTTTGCCGATATTATCGGTATTGCCAACATTCGATAAGGGTTATAACGAGTGCGAAGCATGGAAATAAGTAATGAGTTGAATGTCGGTTCCAGAGAGCAGCTGCGGGCTTGGCTGAGCGAGAATCACGACTCTTGCGATGAAGTCTGGATAGTGTGTTGCCGTTCCGATCGGGTGCACACTTGCGGGTTACCCTATTTGGACGTTGTCTATGAGGCGCTATGTTTCGGCTGGATCGATTCTACCTGCAAGCGGGTCGGCGACAAGATGTTGCAACGGCTCACTCCCCGTAAAAAAGGAAGCAATTGGACCGAGCTCAACAAGGCTCGTTTCAGGTATCTCGAACGGGAAGGGACGATGACCGATGCGGGAAGGGCGGTTTTTCCCTATTTGCTTGAAACGGAATTTACGATAGACGATATTATCGTCGAAGAGCTGCGGAAACACCCTGTGGCGATGGACAATTTCTCTCGGTTTCCGGAGCTTTATAAGCGGGTGAAAATAGGAAATATACAAATGAAAAGAAATAATTCGGATTTGTATTGGCGACGTTTGGACAAATTTATCCGGTTTACTTGTCGAAACAAAATGTACGGCGAGTGGAACGACAATGGGAGACTGTCGCAGATATATGAGAATAAATAAAAAACAAAGAGCCTATGAAATATATCATTGTTTTGGGCGACGGTATGGCCGACGAACCCATCGGGGAATTGGGTGGGCGAACGCCTTTGCAGGCGGCCGATACTCCGGCTATGGACTGGTTGGCAGCTCATGGTCGTTGCGGTTTGTTGAAGACAGTCCCCGATGGTTATCATCCCGGTAGCGAAATCGCCAATTTGTCGGTATTGGGTTACGACCTCGACCGGGTGTTCGAGGGTCGAGGCTCGTTGGAAGCGGCGAGTATGGGAGTCGATATAGAGTCGGGCGAGATGGCGATGCGCTGTAATCTCGTCTGTATCGAAAACGGTCGTATCAAGAATCATTCGGCCGGACATATCTCTACGGCCGAAGCTGCCGAATTAATTGATTTTTTACAAAAAGAATTGGGAGGTGAGGATGCCAACTTCTTTCGAGGCGTTTCGTATCGGCATCTGTTGAAGTTGAAAGGCGGAGACAAGCGAGTCGACTGTACCCCTCCGCACGATGTTCCCGGTACGCTTTTTCGTGAGGTAATGGTTCGTCCCCTCGTTCCCGAAGCCGTTCCGACAGCCGATCGTCTGAACGAGTTGATATTGCGTTCGCAACAGATTCTGCCGTTGCATCCAGTCAATCGGAAGCGTGTCGCCAAGGGTAAAGACCCGGCGAACAGCATCTGGCCGTGGTCACCCGGTTATAAGCCCCGCATGGAGACACTGGCCGAGCGTTATGGGATAAAGAGCGGCGTTGTCATTTCGGCGGTAGACCTCATTCGGGGTATCGGGGTATATGCCGGTCTGCGGCCTGTCGAAGTCGAGGGAGCGACCGGTTTGTATGATACCAATTACGAGGGTAAAGTTCAAGCGGCGATCGAGGCATTACATACGCACGATTTTGTATATTTGCATATTGAAGCCAGTGATGAGGCCGGGCATGAAGGCGATGTCGATTTGAAAGTTCGCACGGTTGAATATCTCGATCATCGGGTTTTAAAACCGCTCATCGATGCCGTATCTCGAATGAGCGATTCGGTGACGATAGCCTTGTTGCCGGATCATCCCACCCCTTGCCGGTTGCGCACTCACACGGCCGAGCCTGTCCCGTTTGTGATTTACAAATCTGGGGTGGAGCCCGACGGAGTCGCCCGGTACAGCGAGTCCGATGTAGCCGGCGGCGCTTATGGGGTGCTGGTAGGAGAGCAGTTTATAAAAGAGTTCTTTCGGAAAAATTAAAATAGAAAAGAGCGATGCAATTTTACAGTACGAATAGAAAAACTTCGCCGGTTTCCCTCTGCGAAGCAGTGGTGAGAGGATTGGCAGCAGATAGGGGGCTTTTCATGCCTGAGGTGATTCGCCGGTTTCCCCCGGCATTTTACCAAAATATGAAAGAGATGACCCTGCGCGAAATTTCTTTTGTCGTGGCCGAGGCCTTTTTCGGGGAAGATGTGGAAGCCGGTAAATTGAAAGAGATTGTCGACGAGACGCTCAACTTCGATATTCCGTTGGTGCAGGTGGCCGATAACCGGTATAGTTTGGAACTTTTTCACGGACCCACGTTGGCATTTAAAGATGTGGGGGCGCGCTTCATGGCTCGGTTACTCGCCTATTTCAATAAACAGGAGGGCGAGCGGCAGGTCAATGTGTTGGTAGCTACATCTGGCGATACGGGCAGTGCCGTGGCAAATGGATTTTTAGATGTTCCGGGTGTAAAAGTATTCGTGCTTTACCCGCAAGGGAAAGTCAGCGAGATACAGGAAAAGCAGTTTACCACACTCGGTCGCAACATTACGGCATTGGAAGTGAGCGGTACATTCGATGACTGTCAGGCATTGGTGAAGAATGCCTTTATGGATAAGGAGCTGAACGAGAAACTCTATCTTACCTCTGCCAATTCCATCAACGTGGCCCGTTTCCTGCCCCAGTCGTTCTATTATTTTTACGCCTATGCGCAGTTGTGCGGGTTAGTCGGGAAGCCCGAAGAAGTCGTGTTCAGTGTGCCCAGCGGAAATTTCGGCAATATTACTGCCGGTTTGATGGCTAAACGCATGGGACTGCCTGTGAAACGGTTCATTGCGGCCAACAACCGCAACGATGTATTTTTGCAATACCTGCATACGGGAGTTTATACGCCGCGGCCTTCGGTCGCCACTATCGCTAATGCGATGGACGTAGGTGATCCCAGTAATTTCGCGCGAATACTCGATTTGTACGGAGGCTCGCACGATGCGATTTGTGCCGAGGTAAGCGGGGTAAGTTACACCGATGAACAGATTCGTCGAACGATGAGCGAAACTTTCCGTAACGAACGATACTTGCTCGATCCTCATGGAGCTTGTGGCTATCAGGCGTTAGTCGACGGATTACAGCCCGGTGAGACTGGGATCTGTCTCGAAACGGCACATCCGGCTAAATTTCTCGAAACGGTCGAATCCGCTATTGGCGGGACGATTTCGGTTCCCGAAAAACTGCAAGTCTTTATGCGGGGAGAAAAACAAAGTATCCTTATGCCGGTCGGCTTCAACGCTTTCAAGCACTTTTTGCTCAATCAGCAATAAAGGTTCTGTTACGTAAATCAAACAGCCGGGAAATTTTCCCCGGCTGTTTGATTTATACGATTGTATTATTTATTGTTTCTGAAATTCTTTTTCTAACAGGATTTTTCCGTCTTCCTGTTTTACTTGAACTTTCAATGAATGGTTCGAGGCAAACAAGGTCAATACCGAGTTGTTCGAGTTCACGATGATGGGGAAGGAGGCCGCATTTCCTTTGTCGGAGAATCCGAATGCGTGCTCGTGACCGCTCAACATTAAATCTATTTGTGCTTGCTCCAATAAGGGCAGTAGTTGTTCCCGCAGCCGTTCGGAACCGTACCAACCGCCTTTCGTGAAAGGCATATGTGAGATAACCACACGGTAGGAGGCGTTCTTGAACTCTGGGTTGTCTATCTCCCGAGACAGCCAATCCTTTTGTTCGAGCATATAACTGTCGAAGTCTATCAGTCCAGAGTATTCCACATCGGTGTCAGGTTTGTCTTCACCGCAGTCCAACACGATGAAGCGAACGGGTCCATAGGTGAAAGCATAATAGAATTTACCGTTGGAGCCGGCGAAGTATCGGGAGAAGTTGCGGGCATATGCTCCGCGGGTTTCGTGATTGCCTCTTGCGTACACGAATGGCTTTTGGGCGGCGAACAACTCGATGGAGGTGTTGAGGAAGCTGGTGAATATGTCGCTTTGCCGGTTGATGTGGCTACACATGTCTCCGCAGAAAAGTACCATGTCGAAGTCCTGTGGCGGAGCTATACCCAGTAGTTTCTTTTGCAATTCGTTATTCCCATGTATGTCGTTGACCATAACCATTGACAGGGTTTCTCGATGGTTGTCGAGAGTTGTGAAGGTCAACGGTTTTTTCCAGATGTCGGTGGATACTACGGAACCCATAACAGGACGGTAGGCCCGCAATTCTTTCACTTCTTGCGACAATACTCTGTAAAAATAGGTCGTATTTTTTTCGAGTCCTTTGACCGTCACCCGGTGCAGCGTGTCGACACAATATAACCCGTCTTGTGAGGCATAGGCTTTTCGTGGCGGTTGGGAGTAGAAACTTTTCCCGGCTTCCTTTTTACTAAATTCCACCCACGATTTGCAAGGCTTATCGGTGGTCCACACGACTGTTACTTCATCTTCGGACAGATTCTGTAAATAGGGGCCGTGAGTAATTTGGGCTGAGGGTTGTCCGGCTATGGCGTAAAGGGGAAAGACTATCCCTGCGACTATTGCAATGATTGATTTCTTTGTCATATCGGTAAATTCTAAAATAAATTATTTTTAAACTGTGTTTTGTGATAACTATATAAAGCGGGCATAACTCGAAAAGAGGATATGTTTGTGAAGAATCGATTACGGTATTTGTGTTTTCAAAAACTTAAAGCGACATTTTTATCCCCTTTTGTATGGGATAGAATATTTTTGCTTTTCCACAAAGATAACATATTTATTGCTTGTGTGATGCTTCTCGTAAAAAAATAAGAACGGTTTTTAAGTGAAGGTGTGTGATTGATTCCCGTGAAAAGGGGCAATATAAAACTTGAAACGTCCCTATCCGTATATCGGGCAGGGACGTTTCGGCGCGTTATGATTTTGATTTATAATTATACTTTTTCCAACGCTTGTTTCAAATCGTCGATGAGGTCGTCGATATGTTCGGTTCCTATGGAGAGGCGCACCGTGCCGGGGAAAATTTCCTGTTCTTCTTTTTCTTGGTCGGTAAGTTGAGAATGGGTAGTCGAAGCCGGGTGAATGACCAACGATTTCACGTCGGCGACATTGGCGAGCAGTGAAAAGATTTTCAGGTTGTCGATGAAACGATGGGCTTCTTCTGTACCCCCTTTTATCTCGAAAGTGAAAATCGAACCGGCTCCCTGTGGGAAATACCGTTCGTACAATGCATGGTCGGGGTGGTCGGGCAAAGCTGGGTGGTTTACCCGTTTTACTTTCGGGTGTCGGGACAAAAAGTCCACTACTTTCAAGGCGTTTTCTACATGACGTTCCACGCGCAGGGAGAGGGTCTCCAATCCCTGTAAAAGCAGGAATGCGTTGAAGGGGCTGATGGCTGCTCCGGTGTCGCGTAGGATAACGGCGCGTATGCGGGTGACGTATGCGGCTGCTCCGGCGGCTTGGGTGAATCGGATACCGTGATAACTGGGGGCGGGGTCGCTCAACTGGGGAAATTTACCCGAAGCCGTCCAGTCGAATTTGCCCGAATCGACGATTATACCTCCCAACGATGTGCCGTGGCCTCCGATAAATTTCGTCGCCGAGTGTACGACGATGTCTGCTCCATGTTCGATAGGGCGTATCAGATAGGGCGTACCGAACGTGTTGTCGATAATGAGCGGTATGTTGTGGCGGTGGGCTATCTCGGCGACGGCATCGATGTCGATGATGTTCGAGTTGGGGTTACCCAGAGTCTCGATAAAAACAGCTTTCGTGTTCGGACGTATGGCTTTCTCGAAATTCGACAAGTCGGCAGGATCGACAAACGTTGCCGTCACGCCGTAAGCAGGTAGGGTATGATCCAGCAAATTATAGGTCCCGCCATAGATCGTCTTGGCAGCGACAATATGGTCGCCGGCACAAGTAATGTTTTGAAAAGCGTAAGTGACGGCGGCTGCGCCCGAAGCGACGGCAAGGGCGGCCACTCCGCCTTCCAGTGCGGCGAGACGTTCTTCCAGTACATTTTGGGTCGGGTTGGTTAATCTGCCATAGATATTGCCGGCATCTTTCAATTCGAATCGGGCGGCGGCATGAGCCGAATTATGGAATACATAAGAAGTCGTTTGATAAATAGGGACGGCTCTTGCATCGGTTGTGGGGTCGGGTTGTTCCTGTCCTACATGAAGCTGCAAGGTCTCGAAATGCAATTTTTTCTGTGCCATTATCGTTCGTTTTTTTATTGAAATATCTATTTGTTTATCCTGTGCAAAGCTATATATTGTAGATATATCGAACAAGAATTTTTATAAATATGGAAAATATAACTATATTTGCTGTTATTATTAGAGCAAATATATTGTTTGGAATCTTGGGGGCTTCCCCGAAAGAATACTATTCTATGGAAATATTGGATAAAACCGATTTGCAGATATTGCGAGTCTTACAAAACAATTCTCGCTTGACAACCAAAGAATTGGCAGCAAAAGTTAATTTGTCGCCTACACCTGTCTTTGAACGGGTGAAACGTTTGGAGGCCAACGGATATATCAAAAAATATGTGGCAGTGCTCGATCCTGAGAAACTCAATCGGGGTTTCGTCGTCTTTTGTAGCGTCAAGCTCCGTAGGCTCAATCGGGACATAGCCGCCGAGTTTACCCGCATTGTCCGGGAAATCCCGGAAGTGACCGAGTGTTACAACATTTCGGGCGATTACGATTATCTGCTCAAAATCCATGCTCCCGATATGAAATATTATCAGGAGTTTATTATCAATGTATTAGGTACGATAGAGAGCATGGGGTCGCTCATGAGTACCTTTGTCATGGACGAGGTGAAGCATGAGTATGGCATTCCACTTTAATTTTTCCATGAGTTGTCCCGCTGCCTTTTTCTTTCCTTTCCGTATCTTTTGCTCGTAAACGGTCAAGCGATTTCGAGGTCGAATGTGTCGTACAGGTTTTTTATATCGGGATTCTTTTCGATCATCTTCATCAGTACATCTTTCGGACTGAAAATAATTTCTTTCTCTCCCGGTTGGTTGATACGTAATTGCATGGAGAACTGGTTGTTCTTCAAGGCATTTTGTAGGAAAGACATCAATTCGTGGAAATGCTCGTTGATGTGGTCCACTTGAATTTGGGAATCGACCGACACTACGAAATTCTTGGGATTGACGAGCTGTGGGCGGCAACTCTGCATCGTATTGACGAGCACGACTTCCGTCGGTATGGTTTTGGCGTATTCCAGCCAAGCTGTGGTAAGGGCTTCGGCTGTGAATGGTGTATCGAGTACGGTTTGTACGGTCGATGTGTTTTCCTCTGCGACAAATTCTGCCGGTTTCTGATGTATAGAGATACGAGTCGGGGGAGCCGCTTTTCTTGTTTGCGTCGAAGCTGCCGGAATATCCCGTTTAAAAGTTGTAGGCCGTATGGTTGCGGCTCGGTATGCAGCCTGAGGTTCGGCAGTCTGGGTAACTCCCGAGGTGGTTCCTGCCGTTTGTTGAGAGGTCGTGGTGTTTGGTGTCTGGGGCGTTGGGCTTACCGTTTGTCCGGCGTTGGGAGCCGGCGTTATCTTCTGCAACGGTGGATTTTCGGGAGCGCTAGTAACAGGATTTGTGATTTGGCAAATCTGTATTAAAGTCAACTCCACCAAAAATTGTTTGTTGTTGCTTATGCGATAGTCGAGATCACAACGATTGCTTAGTTCCATCGCACGGTATAAGAAAGGTAAGGTACATTTTTCCGCTTGTTCGCCATAGCGTTTGGCCACCGATTCGCTCACTTCGAGCAAGGGGAGGGTTACCGGGTCTTTACTGACCAGCAGATCGCGGAAATGACGGCTCAGTCCGCCGATGAAAAATTGGGCTTCGAAACCGTTGTCCCGTATTTCTTTGAATATCATCAACGCCTGCGGTACGTTGTTTTGCAAAAAAGCATCCACTAATCTGAAATAGTACTCGTAATCCAGTACGTTGAGGTTTTCGATAACCGATTTATAGGTGATGTGTCCGCCCGAAAAACTGACGACTTGGTCGAATACCGAGAGAGCATCTCGCATACCGCCGTCGGCTTTTTGGGCGATGATGTTCAGGGCCTCCGGTTCAGCGGTGATACCCTCTTGTGAAGCCACGTATTGTAGATGTTCGGCTATGTCGGTAGTGGTAATCCGTTGGAAGTCGTACACTTGGCATCTCGACAGAATCGTGGGCAATATTTTATGCTTCTCGGTAGTTGCCAGAATGAAAATAGCATGGTGCGGCGGTTCTTCCAGCGTTTTCAAGAAAGCGTTGAAAGCGGCAGCCGACAGCATGTGCACCTCGTCGATGATAAATACTTTGTATTTGCCTATTTGAGGCGGTATCCTCACTTGGTCGATGAGCGTGCGTATATCGTCCACCGAGTTGTTCGAGGCGGCATCGAGCTCGATGATGTTGTAGGAACGTTGTTCGTTGAAAGCTCGGCACGATTCGCATTCGTTGCAGGCTTCTCCCGATTCGGTCGGGTGGAAACAGTTGATTGTTTTAGCGAAAATACGGGCACACGAAGTTTTCCCTACGCCGCGAGGGCCGCAAAACAAATAAGCATGAGCGAGTTTGTTCGAGTCGATCGCATTTTTCAGAGTTTGTGTCAATGCTTTTTGTCCTACGACCGAACGGAACGTCGATGGTCTGTATTTTCGTGCCGAAACGATATAATTGTCCATATAGATTTTCTAAGTTCTTTTGCAAATATAGTGAAAGGTGAGTGCAGAGGCAAACGAAAATTTCATTTTCGGTTTGACTATGCCGAGCCGCATCCGATATTCTACAAATATAGGAAAAGAAGAAGGCAAGATAAAATGAACAAATCTATTTTTCATACCTAATTGCCCTCTATATTTTGAAATATACAAAATTTTTCCGTACCCTATTCCGGCAAATCGCTTTTCTCGAAGCAGAGAGGCAGCAGACTCCGTATGGACTCTACGATATAAATTTCTTTTTTGCCGTAGAGATAAATGCGCATCGGCTGGTTGTAGCGTTCCTCTGTTTCGAGAATTACCTGCCGGCAAGCTCCACAGGGTGCTGTGGGGTGGTCGATGAAATCCCCGCCGGTTTGAGCGGCGATCGCCAACGCCTCTACGGGCAAATCGGGATATTGAGAGTTGGCATAGAATAGAGTAGTCCGTTCCGCGCAAATCCCTGACGGGTAAGCGGCATTTTCCTGATTGCTTCCCGTGATGACGGTTCCTCCCGATAATAAGGCGGCAGCACCTACTTGAAAGCGAGAGTAGGGCGAATAAGACCGGTTTGTTGCCTCTTTGGCGGCGTCGATCAACTTTTTCTCCTTTTCGTTTAGCTCATCATACGAACAAACGATTATCTTTGTGGTGATGTTCCGGTTTTCCATAACTGTAATTAAGTCGGTTCTATATTGTGTTTACAAATATAGCGAAAGGTGAGTGCAGAGGCAAATAAAAAACAAATTTTGAGAGAACCGGATTTCTTGTCGTTTATTTTTAAGTATTGAGCGAATTATGAAACTACGATTCATCATATCCTTGCTTGCGTTGACTCTCTCGTTTTCGCAACTCTCGGCACAACGTAAAAATAAGGCCTATCTCGATTATATCGAGAAATACAGTTCATTAGCGGTAAAACATCAAAAGCAGTATGGCATACCGGCCAGTATTACACTGGCGCAAGGATTGCTCGAATCGGGAGCCGGTCGTAGCGAATTGGCCCGTATGTCCAACAACCATTTCGGTATCAAATGTCATAGCGATTGGAAGGGGAAGAGGGTTTATTACGACGATGATAAGAAAGACGATTGTTTCCGTAAATATAATAAACCGGAAGATTCGTTTGAAGATCATGCCCGTTTCTTAAAAAGAGCTCGTTATGCTTCTCTTTTCGAATTGAAAGTGACCGATTACCGGGGGTGGGCGAAAGGTTTGAAGCGCTGCGGGTATGCCACCGATAAGTCGTATGCCAATAAGTTGATTCAGACCATCGAGCTTTATGAACTTTATAAATACGACCGCCGTAGTTTCAAGCCTATTCGGGCGAAAGACCTTTTACCCGTTATCGTAGCCAATCCGCATCCCGTTTATCGTTCGTGGGGATTGCTTTATGTCGAGGCTCGCGACGGCGACTCGCTCGAATCCATAGCGAAGGAATTCGGTTTCTCGGTGAAAAAACTGGCGAAGTACAACGAAGTTCCCAAAGACTATCCGTTGGAGGCCGGCGACATTGTCTATCTCGAAAAGAAAAAGAAGAAAGCCGAGAAAGGCTATGACTTCTGTATCGTCCGTTCAGGTGACTCTATGCACACCATTGCGCAACGATACGGTATCCGGTTGAAAAATCTCTATAAGATGAACAAACTCCCGGACGATTATACCCCTTCGGTGGGCGATACTCTGCGACTGCGGTAGATAGTAAATTCGGTATTCACTATCGTTTGAGAAGTCGTTTAGAGGTATATGTATGATTATAAGTCAACTTCCAGCTCTACGGGACAATGGTCCGAGCCGAAAATTTCCGTGTGTATTTTCGCGCTGCACAATTTCTCGTTGAGCGATGCAGAGGCAAGAAAATAATCGATACGCCAGCCGGCGTTTTTTTCTCTCGCTTTGAAACGGTAAGACCACCACGAATAGATGTCCTTTTGGTCAGGATAAAAATAGCGGAATGTATCGGTGAATCCGGCAGACAGTAGTTGGGTGAATTTATAGCGCTCTTCATCGGTAAATCCGGCGTTTTTTCGGTTCGTTTTGGGATTTTTCAAATCGATTTCTTGGTGAGCCACGTTCAGGTCGCCGCATACGATGACCGGCTTTTGGGTTTCCAGTTGTTTCAAGAAGTGCAGAAAATCATCTTCCCATGTCATACGGTATTCAAGTCGTTTTAATCCTTCTTGCGAGTTGGGAGTATAGACATTGACCAAGAAGAAATCTTCCATTTCGAGAGTAATGATACGGCCCTCACGGTCGTGTTCTGTTCTATCCATGCCGTAACTGACACTGATGGGTTGAAGTCGGGTAAAGACAGCTGTTCCCGAATATCCTTTCTTTTCGGCATAGTTCCAATAAGACTGGTAACCGTCGAATTGCAAATCCAGTTGTCCCGCCTGCATTTTCGTCTCTTGCAGACAGAAGAAGTCGGCATCCAATTGTCTGAATATATCGGTGAATCCTTTGTCGTAACAAGCACGTAGCCCGTTGACATTCCAAGATATGAGTTTCAGCATAGTGGTTTTTCTATTGTGATTGAGAACAAAAATACAATTTAATTGCTATTCATACGAAATCGACCGTAAAAATTATTGTAGTCCGATAAAAGAATAGTGTCCCTCGTTCGGTTTGTTACCATATATTTTCGGGAGCATGGCTAATAAATGTCTGTTGAAATCTTTCCTTTGTCATTTTTCCTGTTGGATAACAAGGATTGCAAATTCGTATAGAGGGAGAATGACTTTCGATAGGTTCCGTTTCTGCAAGGGGGAATATAGGGGGAACCCCACGAAGCAAAGAGGAACCCCCAAAAGGCCGTTCAAAACGACTCTTTTACCCTCCTCCCTGCCGTGTCCCGTGGCATTACGGGGTGTCGTGCAACAATAGAAGAGAAATGCACAAAACTATCCTTATGCCAAAACATAAAATGCCTCTTTCAATCCTCTCCCCCTGTGTTTCCGTAAGGGAATATAGGGGGAGTGCCCGCAGGGCGAGGGGGTTAAACACAATAGTAGAACAAAAGTATGAAACTCCACCCCCTGTCGTGTCCCGTAATATTACGGGGTATCGCCCAGCAATGGGGGGAGAAGAACAAACACGATACACAGGAAAGTATTATCCTCCTCCCCTGTGTTTTGCAACGCAAAATATAGGGGAGGTGTCACGGAAGTGACGGAGGGGTTAAAACAGTATAGCAGTGTTTTTGAATGGTTTCTATACTCTTTTCTTGCCGTTTCTCGTAGCATTACGAGGTATTTCAGTTCTCATTATCGAAGATATTTAAACCTCCTCCCCTGTGTTTTGCAGCGCAAAATATAGGGGAGGTGTCACGAAGAGACGGAGGGGTTACATTTTATCGAAAATCTATTTGATTGTTTTTTCAACCTCTTGCCGAAGAGACCGGAATGTATTTGTCGACAAGCACATTCATCGCTAAAATACATGGTTTACCCCACGGATTTTCTGCTGAACTTAAAGAGGACTGTGAAATTAAGAAGCTGTTTTAAATTTATTCCGAGACAGGGGCTCAATATGGCCGGAACATACCTGCTTGCAATGATAATATTATTTCTCAATAAATTTAAAACAGCTTCTAATATAAGTTCCACGTAATAGAGAGGACTTGAAACTCAGTACGCCGATTTATCTGGTTGGCTATTTCTTGGTCTTCGGGAGAGAGCCCGTTGATATATTTTTCATCGAGTACATCGCCCTCTTTAAATTGCGGATATTGTGTGGCGAGTTTTTTAGTGATGATTTTGGGACGGCTTTCCCCATAGCCTTTCGGTTGCAGACGGTCGGGATTAATGCCCGATTTGATAAGGTAGTCTACTACCGAGCGGGCACGGCGGTCCGACAATCGCAGGTTGTACTGCTCCGACCCTTTTAAATCGGTGTGTGCTCCCAATTCGATAGATACGTTAGGATTGTCGTTCAACATCTTTACCAATTCGTTTAGCGAAGTTTCCGATTCGGGACGTAAAGTCGCTCGGTCGAAGTCATAAAATATGTTTTCGATGAGAATAGGTTTACTGATAGATGCCAGTACGAAGTTAACACCGTATTCGGCATCGGCCTCTTCGTTGTCCGAGATAAATTCTTGTTTTGAATTCAGATAGCCTCGGCAGCTGGCCAGCATGACATAGTGCACTCCCCGGTCGAGCTTGAAGCGGAAACTACCGTCTTTTCGGGCAAATTCTTTTTGGTTCGATCCGTCGTTACCCACGATACGGATAATTGCATCGGGCACGGGTTCATCGTCCTTGTCGATGACTGTGCCGCTTATCCATACGCTTATCGACGGAAGCTCGAAACTGTATATGTTGTCATATCCGCGTCCGTCTCCGCGGTTCGATGAAAAAAATCCGCTTTCTTCTTCCCCGAAGGTAATGCCGAAATCGTCGGCCTGCGAATTGATGGGAGCCTTCATATTCTCGATTTGCCAGAAGCCCGAGTCGTTCATTCTCGCTTTGAAAATATCCAGCCCTCCCATACCGGGGTGACCGTCCGATGAAAAATAAAGGTCGCCGTTCGACCGGATATAGGGGAACATTTCGTCGCCCGGTGTATTGATTTGTACACCTAAATTTTCGAGAGTACCCTCTTTCTCGGTTAACGATATGCGCCAGATGTCCTTCCCTCCGTAACCGCCCGGCATGTCCGACACGAAATAAAGAAATTCTCCGTCGGGTGATACCGCCGGGTGGCCGAATGCCGATAGGGTGTCGGCCGTTATTTCGTATTTTTGCGGGGCGCTCCATTGTGCGCCGGTGCGGGTGGAAGTATAGATTTCTACCGATGTGTCGGCGTTAGGCTCGCGACGAGCTTTGGTCAGATACATGGTCGTACCGTCGGGACTGAAACTGATTACTCCCTCGTCGTCTTCTGTGTTTACGTCACCCTCTATGGGTTCGGGCTTTTGCCAAGCTCCCCGCTCGTTTTTTTTAGAGAAAAACAGATCGCAGTTTTTGGTTCCGGTGATACCGCTTTTATTCTTGCCCAATGCCTTTTCGGTAGACGAGGAGAAATAAACTTGGTCGAAATCTTCTCCTAAAAACATCGGTGCGAAATCGCTCCGTCGAGAGTTGAACATGGTCGCTTTTTTCACGACATACCGTGTAGGTGTTTTTTCCCATTGCTGGGCTAAGTTGCAACCCCGTATTCCGTTTTTGGCGAGACTGCTTTGCGGATTTGTTTCCAAATAGGCTTGGTAATTCTTGATAGCTTCTTTGTATTTCCCTTCGTACTGTTGGCTGCGTGCTAAATAAAACAGAGCCATGCTGTCGGGGTAGTCATATCGGATTGCATTCTGGTAGGCGGCAGAACTTCGCGGAGCCATGTTGATGCGACGGTAACACTCGGCCATTTTGAAGGCGATTTCTCCTCGCAGTTTCCGCTCTTTACGGGGATTCGTCTTGCTGTATACTTTACGGTAAGTCTGGGCGGCATCATAAAATTCACCCCGGGCATACTGTTCGTTGGCGACACTTAGTTTCGCCCCCGAACATGACACCAGCAATGCGGCTGTCGCCAATCCCCAAAGTACCGTTTTTATCTTCATGTATCTTATTGAATACAACCGACGATAAGCGGACGGCCTTTCGTCCGTTTTTATCCTGTACCGATCTATTATAGATACGTTTTTTCCTCCGTTTTATTGTGTTTGCACTCTATGGAGAACTGGCTTATGGCAGTAATAGCGAACTGTCTCCGTAGCTGAGAAACCTGAAATCGTGACTCAGTGCATAGTCGTATATTTCTCTCCATCGTCCGTTTACGAATGCCGAGACTAACAGTAGTAAAGTGCTCTGCGGTTGATGGAAATTGGTGATCATTCCCTGCACGATGTGATAGCGGTATCCCGGCGCAATGATAATCTGAGTGGCGGTTACCAATCGGTCCATATTCCGGCGGTCGAGATATTCGACGATGTTGCGGAGCGATTGTCGCGAGTCTATTTCTTCGCTTCCGTCGTATGGTTGCCATTGCCCCACAGTGAGAGATTCCGGTAAAATGTTCGGGTCATATTCCAACATTTTCCCTATGTAGTAGAGGCTTTCGAGCGTTCGTACCGAAGTGGTTCCCACAGCGATCACCCGGCGGTCGGTACGGCTCAGCTCATCGATGAGGTTGCGGCTCACCGAGATATATTCGGTGTGCATCTCGTGCCCTTCGAGAGTTTCGCTTTTTACCGGTTTGAATGTACCGGCTCCCACGTGTAAAGTCAGTTCGAGAGTGGGTATGTTCTTTTCTTTCAGTTTGTTCAGTACTTCCGGAGTAAAATGTAGTCCGGCGGTCGGTGCGGCCACCGAACCCTCTATTTTCGAATAAACGGTTTGGTAGGTCGTTTTGTCGCTCTCTTCCGTTTCCCGGTTCAGATAGGGGGGAATGGGCAATTCTCCCGCATGGTCGAGCAGTGTGGCGAAGGTTACATCGGAGTCGTCCCACGAAAAATGCACCTCGTGCGCATTACCGTGCGGCAATCCTCGTTCGGCACGGAAGTTTACGGTTTTACCATCGATGTTCACCGATTGGGTCAGCACGCCGTTTTTCCATTTTTTCAGGTTTCCCACGAGGCACAGCCACGAGCACGAGCCGGTCGATTGGAACGAGAGGGAATATTCGTGCGGTTCGAGTGGTTCGAGGCAGAACACCTCGATGAGCGCACCCGTCTCTTTTCTGAAATGCAAGCGGGCTTGTATCACCCGGGTATTGTTGAATACCAGCAGACTATCCGCCGGCAATACCTTCGGTAGTTCGTGAAATCGGTGTTCCTCGATTTCTCCTTTTCGGTAAACCAGCAATTTCGAGTCGTCTCGCTTGGACAGAGGAAATTTAGCGATACGTTCGTCGGGTAGCGGATAATTGAAATCTTCGATACGAATATTCTGAGTTTTTTGCATAATCTGTTTTGAATATCGTGCAAAAATAAGCAACTTTGCCGAATATAGCACGGTTTGCCACAGCGAAATCGCATGTCGGTACAACGGTGCGGTCGATATTAAAATGATGAAATTATGGTAAAAGTTGGCGATAGAGTCCGTTACCTCAATGCTGTTGGGGGCGGAGTCGTGGTAAGAATAGCGAAAGATATAGCTTATGTCGATGAGGACGGGTTTGAGACTCCCGTACTGGCACGGGAGTGCGTCGTTGTGGAACCGGCGGAACCTGTGAAAAAAGCCGCTTCTGTTCCAGCCTCGAAAGTCGTGACGGTTCCTTCGGTAGAAAAGGCATACGCTCCCGAGGAAGACGATGAAGATTCGTTCGCTGTGGAGGAACGACCCGAAGGAGAAAAGTTGAATATAGCTCTTGCCTATATCCCCGACGAAAGCAAACATCTCAATACGACCCGCTTTTCCTGTTATTTGGTAAATGACAGTAATTACTACCTCTATTTCTCGTACCTCAGTCGGGACGATGAGGGGTGGCGTACCCGTTATGCCGGTATGGTAGAGCCGAATATACAAGTTATGCTCGAAGAGTTCGGACAGGAAGATGTCAATTCGCTCGAACGCATCTGTATTCAATACATCGCTTTCAAAAAGGATAAACATTTCTCGTTGAAAAGTCCTGTCGCTGTGGAGTATCGTTTGGATACCACCAAATTTTACAAGCTGCACACGTTCCGCGAGAGTCTCTATTTCGATGAGCCTTCGTGGACGCTCGATATCGTGAAGAACGATATGCCCGTGCGTCCTGCGGTGTTCGATGCTTCTGATCTCGAAAGAGCCATGAAGATGAAAAAGAGTGCCGATATGCCCCTTCGTAAACCGGTTGTCAAACATGCCGAAAAAACGGCTATTGTGGAGGTAGATCTCCACGCCTCCGCGCTTCTTGATACGACAGCGGGGCTTACCAATTCCGAAATACTCGACTACCAGTTGGGGAAAGTCAGAGAGACCCTCGATCAATATCGCCATGCAAAGGGGCGTAAAATCGTTTTCATTCACGGCAAGGGTGAAGGCGTATTACGCAATGCTCTCTTGAAAGAGATTCGCGACAAGTACAAGAACTGCTCTTGTCAAGATGCCTCGTTCCGGGAATATGGTTTCGGAGCGACTATGGTTACTGTGCATTAGGCAATCGGTTGTGTAATTGATTTTGTAAGAAGTATATATGAAAAAGTTACCTTTCACATATACCCTCCTCCCTGCCGTGTCCCGTAGTATTACGGGGTGTTTTGCATGTCAAAATATAGGGAGAGGTGACAGAAGAGTCGGAAAACAGAAAGGCATTAACCTTCTGCCCTGCGCACGTATGTGCGATAGGGCAGAAGGTTAATCCTTACAGCCAAAATCTTATGAAATTCTTTCAACCCCTCTCCTAAGAAATTACCGTATCTTCGGTGTCTCCCTTATATTACTGACGTAACTCCCCGTAATACTATGGGACACAGCTGGGGAGAAGGACAAACATGATATATAGGAAAGTATTACCCTCCTCCTCTGTGTTTTGCACAGCAAAATATAGGGGAGGTGGCACGAAGTGACGGAGGGGTTAAATAAATATCCACAACAGAGAAAACGCATCAAGATATCGACACTCTCCCTCTGCTCATTGTAGATGAAATAGGGGGAGTGCCCGCAGGACGAGGGGGGTAAATTCTACGATCAAAGATTTCTATCTTTTTTAGCCCTTCTCCTAAGAGACCTGAACATGGTTATCGACAAAGATTTCATCGCTAAAATTTATGTTTATCCTTACCGATTTTCTACTGAGCCGTTTTACCAACGTCTCCCTCCCGGACGACCCGGGTGTCCCGGCGGTGGCCCATATCCGCGAGGCCCTCGGTCGAAACGATCCATATCGGGTTTCTTATCGCCGAATGTATTGAATCGATAGGTGAAGGTTATCAATCCATAAGTATCGAGTGTGTTATATTCCACATCTTGGATATAGTTACCCGTGACGGTTCGTCGTATGCTGTTCCTTTGTCCCAAGATGTCGTACACCTTCAAAGCGATGGTAGCATTTTTCCCTTTCAGGAATTGATAAGAAGCCTGTGCGTTCCACAACCAGCTCTCTGTATTGTATCCGGCAGAATATCCGGCAGATCCGCTGTAAGTTATATCGGTTCCTAATGTTATCGACCACGGCAGATAGCCGTTTACATTGAATGTGCCTCCGTAATTATGGGTGCTTTGATCGTTCCGACTTTGCATACTGTTGGTTGCCAAAGCATAACGATAGTTTCCCCGAAGTTCGGCATCGAAATAATCCGATCGGAATGCCAATCCTAAATTTTCTACGGCATTGAACGAACCGGCATCGTTACGGACACCGTTATTATAACCTACGCTGTTACTGTAACTGACTCTGCTGAAACTGTTTAATTGCCAGTGCTTGTTTCGAAAAGGGGTGCTATACATAAACATTCCGGCGGCATTCCATACCCCGTTTACGTTGCGATAGGTTGTCCGTTGTCCTCCGGTTTGGGAATCATACGTAGTCTCCGAGATGATGCTGTTGGTCGTGAATCCTCCGTTGACCATAGCCATGATAGCTCTCTGGGTCTTCTCGTCATAGTCGTTGAAACGGGCGCGGAACCAGTTTTGAAAAGCCGGTTTCAGTTCGGGATTACCCACGACGATACGCAAGGGATCCGAACGGTCTTCGACCGGTTGCAACTGGTTCATCGACGGTTGGGACGAGTAGCCCCGGTAGTCGATACGCAAGGAGCGTTGTTTTCCCATTTTGTAGCGGTAACGCAGATAGGGTGCTACGTTGAATACCGTGCGCTTGGATATATTACGGTCGCTGTTTATCAAGTCGATAGATTGAGAACTCGAAGGGACGGCAGCCACCCCGATATCGTAGGTATAATTGGCCGTCACTTGCTTGAATCCGATTTGTGCTCGGTGTGAATAGTAATCGTTACGGAAACTGTTGCTCAGCTCATCGTTTCGCACCGTGTCGTAAGGTATGGCGAAAGGATCGTTCAAGATGTCATAAGTATATTTGTCGGCATTATTGAAACTGGCTTGAAACCGATAGGAAAATGTTAGGAAACGTCCTTTCTTCACGTCGCCCAACGGTTCTGTCCAAGTAAACCGTGCACCGTAGCCATTGCTCCACGTGTGATTGTCGTCCATTTGGTCGAGCGTACTGTCTTTGTCGAGCATGTAATATTTATAGAGGGCTTTGGTCCACCCGTCCTCTTTTGTGTCGCTATAACTATATTGCGCTTGTATACTGAACGAGCGTCCCGGACGGTTACGGAATTTATGATTATAAATCAATTCGCCCGATAAATCATACCCTGTACCCTTATTGTGGTTGTCGCTTTCGCTGAAATTTACTTTACTGCGGGCTATGTCGCCGGCAGTAGTAAGAGCCGAATCATAGCTGTCCGATTTGGAAAGAGCCACGGAAAATCTCGGACGGAATTCGAGTGTATTCAGAGAGTCTATTTCCCAATGTAGTCTGAAATTTCCTCTGATGTTTTGCCCGTTGTCTTTCATTTTGTTATACCCGCTGTAATACGAGGTACTGTCTTCGAACATGTTTTGCCGTTCGGTGCGTTGCAAAACGTCTCGATTACTGTTGTTGTAACTGACATCTCCGCCGACTCGGAACGCATCTCCCTTACCGACATTGAAGTTTACCCCTACATTGTGACTGGTGTTGATACCGTTCATGCCCCCGAATCGGCGAAACCGGCTTCCGCCCATATCGGTGAATCCCATATTGTTCGTGTTGTTCGAACCTGCAAGGATAGTCACTTGGTTGTCACCGAAGAAATGGTTGAGCATAGCCCCGGCCTCATATCGTCCGTCCAGACCGTATCCGCCTGTTACATTACCGAACCAACCGTGTTTCATACCCTCTTTTATAGTCAGGTTGATAACAGTTTCCTCCTCCCCGTCATCGACTCCGGTCAAGCGGGCTAGGTCCGATTTTCGGTCTACGACTTGCAGCTTTTCGATGATGTCCACGGGCAGGTTTTTGGTAGCCACTTTGGGGTCGTCCGAGAAGAACTCTTTACCGTCCACTAATATTTTGGTAATTTCCTTTCCCGCATGGGTTATTTTTCCCTCGCTATCCACCTCGACGCCCGGCAGTTTTTTCAACAAATCCTCGACGACAGAATTGGGCTGTGTTTTATAAGAGTCGGCATTAAACTCCACAGTGTCTTCTTTAACTACCACTTCGGGAGCTTTACCCACCACTACGGCTTCCTGCAACAATACATCGTTGCTACCCAATAGAACATCTCCCAAATTTCTTCGGGGCTGCCCTTTCGATAGCTGCACGGGTTCGTATGCGGTTCTATATCCCAAGAACGAAAATGCGGCAATATAACTCCCCGCTTTCGGGACTTTCAGAGAAAATGTTCCGTTGTCTTTGCTGGAAATCCCAGTAACGAATGTGCTGTCTTTCGCCGATAACAACCGGATACTCACCTGTGGTAATGGCAGATTGTCGTTTTTGTCTTTAACGATACCCGAAATTGTAAATTGTGCCGCTACGCTCTGCGCGATGGACGATAAAAAAATACACAGAAATAGGGCAATAAAACCTCTCTTATTCATCTTAAAAAAAATCAATCTATTGATCACAACGTTTATAAGACCTTGACACCCCGCCAAAGTTTAAATGCCCACTCGCTTTTTTACATTTTTTAGGCTAATATTTAGAAGATGTTTTAAATTTATTCCGAGACAGATTGAGACCTATGTTTGAAGCAGATTGGAGTCCGAGATATGCAGTCAATAGCGGGCTATTGACAAAAATCAAGGGATTCAAGATGCGAGACAGGGGCTCAATATGGCCGGAACATACCTGCTTGCAATGATAATATTATTCTCAATAAATTTAAAACAGCTTCTTAAATCCGTGTCTTATTTTAGCGATAGAAATCGCTCTATGTATTCCGAACCTTTTCGGGCTATTTGTGTGGTGGCAGCGAAATACCAGCACATCGGTACGAAGCAGAAAAAGAATCGTTTTGCCGAATAGGCCAATACGTTTTGTATGGAATCCCATACGTAGTCCACGTGGTAAACGACGAGTCCGTAGAATACGATGCTCAGTACAATCATTCCCAATAAAGCGAGGTTGTCTTTCCTTTTAATCATGAACCAGCTGTTCCCGAGAATAAAAATGGCGAATACCGAGAATGTCCAGCCATAATATATGGGATTGGTAAACAGAGCCCAAAAGCCGTTTACGATCAATCCCGCTTTCTCCCCGTCCCAGAACAGGCGGGTAATAGCCATGCCTTCGGTATATAAGCCACCGATTTTCATGTAAATAAACCAGATAATGGCCGGGAGCAGGGACAATCCGGTAAAGTACAATCCTTTTCGATAACTCTTGCGGCGTATGCAATCGATCAGCAATATCACACAAGCTGCGCCGATGAATACGATACCCTCGTTTCGACACCACATATTGGCACCCAACAATAACGCGCCTGCATACAATTCATCGTCGTTGCGGCTGCGTAGCCAACTGGCGGTATAAGCGATACCCAGCCCTGCGAAAATGGCTTGCATGACGTTGGTGGTCGATAACGACGAGAATGCGAGCATTTCGGGAGCCATCATCATAAACAGAGTAGACAGTGCGGCGACGGTTTTCCCGGTATTTCGTCTCAAAATTCCGTAGAAAGCAATGACAAAGAACAAATACATCAACGCCGGTATCGACTTCGATGTTTCGGCTCCTAATATATAGACGTATGCATAGCTCATTTGTACGAAAGGAGCGTATGCTATGCTACCTCCGGCGCGGTGTATCGAGGGATTGTAATCGGCATCGAACAAGCTCATGCGCATATACGTGTGGTCTTGTGCCGCCACGAAACCTAAGGTGTCGAATGCCGCGAGGCTGTCCCGGTCGCTGGGAGGGAAAAACATGCATTTCGAGAAATTCATGTATTCGCAATAACCGATGAGTATGATGAGCAATACCCATACCAAGTTGGCTTGTTTCCAGTCATCGAGCATAGCCGAGGTGATACGGAAACTTTCGAATCCTCGGTAACGGGCTACGATAAACATCAATAGGGCGAATGTTACGGCTCCTGCTGATAAAACCGAAAAACTGGTCAGGGGAATATGCATTAAGTCGAGCAAAGCCATCACGACGGTTTGCAGCGTCATACCCAGAGGGAAAGACAATCCTATGCGTTCGGTCCACGAAAAACGCGTCCCGATGACTCCTGTTAATAAAAGACCCGACAGGCAAGTCAATATGATTCCTGATACTACTAACATGATGGTTACGGTTTTAGGTGCATGGGCAATACGGCATGAGGCGCTTTTTGTTCAACCTCGTAGTCGAGATATTCGTATCCGCGACCGTTGACGATAGCTACATGGGTGATTTTCTCGCTCCAAGGAGTTTTACCCAACTCCGATGGGATAATGACTCGGCGCGGATATAAGAACCGGATAGCCCATAGTTTGTTATAAGGTTCGCCCGAGAATATACGTTCTTCTCCTTCGGGGTAAAAAGCCTCTTTCCCCGGTAACAAGATAACGGCGTTTTCGGGAGTGCTCTCTTTCACGTACCGCAGATACACATGAGAAAGTCCCAGCTTCATTTCAAATCGGTTGTCTGTCGTCGTACGGGAGTAATGACGTATAGTCTCCAAGTTTTTTTGAAGCATGTTGTATGCCCAGTTGTAACCCGGTTGTACGTCGAGGACGAATTTGTTTAGCAGAAACAGGACGATGACAACGGCAAAAATGTTCTTTGCTACCCATGAAAAAGAGATTCCCTCTTTTTGAGGCGTTGCAGTACCCTTCTTGGTGGAAGGTGTGTTTTTTTTGCTTGTGATGCTATTTTTCATGATTCGGGTATTTTCCAGAAACGATATTTCAACAGCGTGCCTATCGCTTTCAAGCCGTCGCTCAGACGCAGTTTTTTCCCCTCTTCGATAGAGCGGGGATAATAACGAATGGGTACTTCTTTGATTTTGTAACCCAATCTCGAAACTTTTGCCGTCACTTCGGGACAAAATTCGAATCCCTCGCAGTCGAGAGGAATCGATTTCAGCAAATCGGCGGTGAACATTTTGTAACAAGTGGGCTCGTCGGTGATGTGCTGACGATAAAGAATGTTGGTCATTACCGATAAAAATTTCCCGCCCAGTTGATAACTGAAATAAGTATGTGAATTTTCCTCTGCTAAAAATCGGGAGCCATATACCACATGGTATTCGCCCGATAAAAGAAAAGGAAGCATTTTCTTGAAATCGTTCGGATCGAGTTCGAGGTCGGCATCCTGCATGACGATATAATCGCCCGTTACGGCTCGTATGCCCGTGCGGACGGCCATGCCTTTCCCATAATTCCTTTCGTGCTTCAAGTAAACGATAGGAGCGTCGGCATGGCGGGCGATAAAATCTTCGACGATTTGTTCTGTCGAATCGGTCGAGCAGTCGTTCACCACGATCAACTCCCTTTCGATGCCGGTCCCTAGATCGGCATCGAGTACCCGTTGCAGCAGTTTTGCAATAGTCTTTTCCTCGTTATATGCGGGAATGATAATCGATAAAGTGTGCACGGCTTCGCCCATAATTCGCTATCGGTAAAAATAAGATAAACGAAAATGACGGCTTGGCCGTCTTTTGATGTGACGATAAGCCTATTTTCGCAATCCGTGCAAAAATATTATAATAATTTTGCCTGTGCAAGATTTTATTTCGAAAGGAGTGAGAAAAGATAGTAATCTCGTTGCTGGGTATGTATAGATGGGAAACCATGTCAAATCTTGTTTTGACATGGTTTCCTGAGTGTGATTGTTGAACTATGGCCTATTCCCGTTCGTCGCGATTCTGGTTTATGACTCCTCCGAATGGGGAATGAAAGTTATTCGTCCAATGCTGTGAGGTTGACAGGGAAAAACCATGTAGCTTCATAAAGTTTGCCGGTCAATGTCATCTTTTTTCCATTACGCTTGATTTCAAAAGAGTCGTTTTTATTTGCTTTGTGGATAAAATCGGGAAATGAAATTTCAGAATAATCGATATAGGGGTTATTCTCTACTTTTTGATAGGTCGGACTCTCTTGAAACGCGTGAGGAAATACATCGGTTTTCTCGGTGAGAAGTTTTCCCAAGCAATATTTCTTGAATCGAACCGACATCGATGTTTTATCCCATACTAATTTCCCGTTGAGCCACATTCGATTGCGTATCCCGATTTTTGATTTTCCGTTTATTTTCAGGATTTCGTCACCCGGTTGCAATCCCAATTTTTCGGCGGGACTGTGCTTGTACACGTCTGTGACTATCGGCCGGTTTTCGTCCCAGCAGATACCCGACCAAGCCCTGCAAGGTTGAATGACTGTGCTTGTGCCCGGAAAAGTACGGCAATATTTAAGCACGTTATCGCTGACCGAACGGAGGCTTTGACTGTAATCCAATCGTTTGGAATAGCGTAATTGCCACAAGATGGGAGGCACGTTTTGTGCCGGATCTAACATTTTCTTTGCGTCGAGTATCGTTATCTCCAAAAAATGGGTGTTCGATACGTCTTCATGGGTATAACCGCCTTCGGTTATTCTTTTAGGGGCGCGTTTGAAAGAATTTACATAGATTCCATATTTCCCTTGTGTGACATACGTGTTGCTGCCTTGGTCTATGTAGGTATTTGTCTGTGGAACATAGGTCGAAGTCACCGATTCTTCTTCGTTGAAAGACACTTTGAGTATCAAGTCGGGGTTCTCGTTGTCGATGGTTAATGGGAATCCGCTGTTGGTTAAATGGTCGAGGGCTTTTTGGGCGAATTCTTTTTCCAAAAGAGGATCGGACGAAGATAATACGATGGATATTGTTCTGTATTTGCCCCAATCGGGTACATCGCGATCGGCTCTGATTTCCACGCCGCTATTTTTAAAAGCGTCTATTGTTGCTTGATTGAAGATAAACAGTCCGTCTAAGTTTTCAAAGGTTTCGTCAAAACCTTCCATGTTCAGGTTTATGGGAGCATATCCCAATTCATAATCGACATCGTGAGCGATGGAGTGCATGAGCAGTTCCACCCGGCCATCGCGCCCGTTGAGTATGGGATATATATCTTCGGTCGCTATGGAATCTGTCTTTTTTCCGTTTATGGCAATGATGTAGTCCAAACTGGCGGGAATGATCTCTTCTTTATCGCAGGTTATATCTTCCATGTAAATGAAGTTGTGGAAACTGATAACCGAGAGTTTGTCCGGATTGTATTTTTTCAGCCAATTAACCCGTATGGCATTGGGCGATCCGTTACTGGCTGCAAAGAGAGGCAATGATAGTATACATATCATCGCTTGGAGAAAAAACTTTTTTAGTTTCATGGTGTTGGTGTTTTGCTGCTGCCGATGCCCCTTCGGACGGCGTTTTAAAATAAGAAAAGCGTAGGGCAATTATTTTCTGTATACATTCATTGAGGCATCGGCAAACACCTTTGTGCGATATACAGTCTACCCCACGCCGTGCCGTTATATCGGTTCCCCATAGGGGGTGGAATATAACACACGCATGAAGCATCTTTCGACTGCTTTTTCCCGCACTTAAAATTTTGCCGATTTTCAATGAAAGGATAAAGCAAAAAACGCTTTTTTAATATGTCTTTTTCTCTATAAGTAATAGAATGTTTTTATATAATCATAGGCAGTAATTTTTTAATAGTCGAGGGCGAAGACAGGATAAGCCGAGGTAGCGAGTTTATCTGGTTATACAAAGGCGTTAGCCTATTTTCGCATTTGTGGCAAATATAACGATATTTTTGAAATGTAAAAATAGTTCGTTGGTTTGCCTTTGTGTTTTGCCATGTAAAATATAGGGGTGGTGTCACGTAGCGACGGAAGGGTTGGAAAATACCGGCAGTGGAGGTGGCGGAAGTCAGGACTCCTCTCCCTCTGTTCATCGTAGATGAGATAGGGGGAGTGCCCGTAGGGCGAGGGGGTTAGATTCTTTCAGGCAAAGTACCAGATATTGAACGTTGAACTGGCCGATAATTTTAGTAAGGTTAGATTCTACAATTAGAAAAACTATGTAATTTTTTCAACCTCTCTCCTCGGAACTGTCATTTCTTCGGTGTCTCCCCTATATTACTAACGTAACTCCCCGTAATACTACGGGGCACGGCAGGGGAGAAGGTTGTATTGCTTTATCTCGTTGTATAAAAACTCGTCTGATTGTAGAAATAAGAAATGTGTCCCCTTCCTCCTCCCCTGTGTTTTGCCATGCAAAATATAGGGGAGGTGTCACGCAGTGACGGAGGGGTTGGAAAATACTGGCAGTGGAGGTGGCAGAAGTCAGGACTCCTCTCCCTCTGCTCATCGTAGATGAGATAGGGGGAGTGCCCGCAGGTCGAGAGGGTTAAAGAAATACCCGCAGTAGAAACAGAGACAGGCATTAACCTCTTCCCCTTTCGAGGTGTCTCCGAAAGAAAAGTGCAATAGCTATTCCCCGGAAAAATGCTCTTTATCGGGTCGGTTGGAAACTTTTTAAGCTCCTGTTTCTGCTATCTTTGTATTTGTGTTATCTTTGCAGCCGTAAACTGCTCGGTTCTGTCCGGGCTCAATATGTGAAGCATGAAAGATTTTTTTTCCATACTCCGGCGATTTGTGCCCCCCTATAAATATTACCTTGCCCTCAATATCTTTTTCAATATTTTGGCGTCGGTCTTGACGCTTTTCTCGTTTGCCCTTATCATTCCTATATTGGAAATATTGTTCAAGCTCAAACAGGCTTCTTATACTTTTATGGAATGGGGGTCGGGTTCCATTAAAGATGTGGTGATAAATAATTTCTATTATTACATTACAACGATAATCGATGAAAAAGGAGCCGGTTTCGCCCTGTTGATATTGGGCGTTTTTTTAATGGTGATGACCTTTTTCAAGACGGCCGCTACCTATTTGAGCTCCTATTTCATGATACCGCTTCGGTCGGGAATCGTGCGCGATATTCGCAATTATGTGTATGAAAAAGTAGTAAGTTTGCCTATCGGTTTTTTCACCAGTGAGAAGAAAGGCGATGTCATGGCCCGTATGTCGGGAGATGTAGGGGAGATAGAAAATTCGATAATGGCATCGCTCGATATGATGTTCAAGAATCCCATTATGATTATTGTCTGTTTGGCGACCATGTTCGCCATTAGTTGGCAGCTTACTCTTTTTGTCTTGATTCTGCTTCCTACGGCAGGATACATTATGGGACAAGTGGGTAAGAAACTGAAACGTCGTTCTCTCGAAGGGCAGAATCAATGGGGATTGTTGATGTCTATCATAGAGGAGACTTTGGGCGGGTTGCGCATTGTCAAGGCCTTCAATGCCGAGGATAAAATGATAAAATGGTTTCACGACGATAACAATCGTTTTTATCGCATATCCAATCGAATCAACCGCCGGCAGTCGTTGGCGCATCCCATGAGCGAATTTTTAGGCACGTGTACCATTTGTATCGTCCTTTGGTATGGCGGCTCGCTCATCTTGTCGGGAACGAGCAGTATCGATGCCGCTTCGTTCATTTACTATCTGGTTATTTTTTACAGCATTATCAATCCGGCGAAAGATTTGTCCAAAGCTGCTTACTCCATACAGAAAGGGTTAGCCTCTATGGTGAGGGTCGATCTCATTCTGTCGGCGGTGAATCCCATACAAGACCCGAAGAATCCGGTAGAATTGAAGGAAATGAAAGAGGGGATAGAATATCGGGGAGTCTCTTTCCGGTATAGTACCGAAAATGTCGTGAAGCACGTCGACCTTTCCATTAAAAAGGGACAGACGGTCGCTCTCGTAGGGCAGTCCGGTTCCGGAAAATCTACGATGGCCGACCTTTTACCACGCTTTTACGACGTGAATGAAGGGGGAATTTATATCGACGGAATCAATATCAAAGATTTCAGAGTGCACGATTTGCGGGGATTGATGGGAAATGTCAATCAAGAAGCCATTCTCTTTAACGATTCTTTCTACAACAATATAACCTTCGGGGTGGAAAACGCAACGATGGAGCAAGTCATCGAAGCGGCAAAAATCGCCAATGCGCACGATTTCATCATGGCGACCGAACAAGGATACGATACCTGCATTGGCGACCGGGGAAGCCGTCTTTCGGGCGGGCAGCGACAACGTGTGAGTATAGCCCGTGCAATCCTGAAAAACCCTCCTATTCTTATTCTCGACGAGGCGACCTCGGCTCTCGATACCGAGTCGGAACGGTTGGTACAGGAGGCTTTGGAGAACCTTATGCGTAATCGCACTACGCTGGTAATAGCTCACCGTCTTTCCACGATAAAAGATGCCGATTTAATTTGCGTCATGCACGAAGGCGAAATTGTGGAACGGGGTCGTCATGACGAATTGATAAAACTCGACCGCTATTATAAACGTTTGGTCGATATGCAGAAATTCTGAGACGTTCCGGAAAAGATACGCCGAAGAGCCTCCTCTCGGTAACCTCTTCGGCATCACTCATTTCGATGATTAATCGATTACCTTTTTGTATGTCCCTTCCGGTAAAGCCGTTTTATCCATAATATTCTGTTGTGGAGTGTCTTGTCGTTTTGTAATACAGGGCAAGTAGAAATTGTGCGTGGGTTGATTGGAACTCGTATGGCTTGTCGTTGATAAAATAAATTCCACAGAAAACTTTTTTGATTTTTATTCAAAGTATTTATTAAGATTGGCTTTTGAAAAATAAAAGCAATATTTATATATTGTTATAATGATAAAACTTTCGTTTTCTTTCTTGTCTATTAATATTATTTTATATAACTTGCCTCCTCTTATAAAAATAAGATCGGTCTGGCTTTATTCCATAATTTGATATAGGCCGATAAAGTTGTTGGAAATTCGAATATAAAATATTGATATTCAAATTGATATTGTCTAAAACGCTGGTTAAAAATCGAATAGTTTGTTGAGCTATATTTTTACAATTATTATACATAAACAAAATTTAGATTATGATGAAAAATTTCTACAAAAAGCTATCGTTTGTAATGGTCATGGGCATCTCTCTTTCAAGTTATGCCGCATGGAACGGTGATGCAACTGCTTGGACTCAGGGCGATGGTTCGGAACAAAATCCGTTCTTGATAGAGAACGAGGCGCAACTGTCGCATTTGCAGCAAACGGTGACAACCGGTGAGACCTATCAAGGAAAATTCTTCCGCCTGACCGTCGATTTAGACATGGGTGGCAAGCAAATGCCTTCGATTGGTCACTATAATGACTATACGACACAAGAGAATCCTGAGTTGGTCAGAGAGTCGAAAGTGTTTCGTGGAACTTTCGATGGTGATTTCCATACCATCGACAATCTCACGATCGTAAGTAATAATGCCGAAGCTACTCTCGGTGGAGTAGGGCTTTTTGCAATCTCTTACCCCGAAACTCACATCTGTAATCTCACTCTCGGGCAGGGTGTTACTGTTGAAGGTAGTGAATTCGACAATGTAGGCGGTTTTATCGGTTATAGTTCGGGTGGCAAGGTGGAAAATTGTCGCTTCATGGGTTTGGTGAACGGGGGCAGTATGAACGCTGGGGGCATCGTGGGTGTTGCCGAGGTGGCTATGACGATCTCCGGTTGTGTAAATACCGGTAAGTTGGTAGGACATTCGTTTGCCGGTGGTATTGCTGGGTCTGTCAGTATGTCGAATGTTCAAAACTGTTATTCTTCGGCTACAATCTCATGTCCATTGGCCTATTGGGTAGCCGGTATTGTTGGTTGGGCCGAGCAATCCACAGTCTACAACTGTTATGCTATCGGTTCTGTCGAGGCGGAAGTTGGTTCTTCTTTCTTGCCCGGTAAAAGCCCCATTTGTGCAGAATTGGAAAAATCTTCGGCTTCCGATTGTTACTATGTCGAAGCGCTCACCGGCTGTAAGCCTTTGAGCGAGCAGGCCGGTGTGACCGCTGTTACGGAGGAAGAAATGAAAGCTGCCGATATGATTGCTAAACTTAATGCCAATCTGTCTGCTAATGCGTGGGGTGTAGGGGCCGACGGCTTCCCGGCTCTTCTGTGGGAAATCGATGGAACGGGCAGTATCGAGTCTGTCGGTGCGACAGCCGGAATTGAGATTGTTAAAGAGGGCGACCGTTTGGTGATTGTATCGGCAACAGGTGAAAAAGCTCGCCTTAGTGTTTACGATATTACCGGTAAAATGATCGTGACGGCTGTTGTCACCGATGGCGATTGCATTACGGTGCACGATAAAGGAGTATGTATAGCCTCGCTTGTTACAGACGATGGCAATCGCACGACCCATAAATTTTTGTTCTAAAAAGTAACGAGAAAGTGAAGGGGAATCGCATGCTGTCGGTTCCCCTCGTTTTCTTTGCATTATAATATCATCGACTTATGATAATGCGAAAAAAAATTACATGTATGGTTGCGGCTGCGTTGGCCTTTATGGCTTCGGCGCAGCCGTTTCAATCGGTATATTATCCTTCGAAACTCACCGCTTCCACGATTACCCGTGTTCATCAGAGAGCATCGGCCTTGCGGTCTGCCGATGAGAATATACATGCCATAGTGAGACTTTGCGACGAGGCCGACCTCGATAGGCTTGCTGCGGATTATGGAGTGGCGTTCAATGTGGTGACGGGTAACCTAGCCACAGCGGTAATCCCGATGAGATCGTTGGTGGCTTTTGCGGAAGATGCTGACGTCGAGAATGTTGATGTCGGAAATACGGTGAGAGCTATGACCGACCTCGCGCGTGAGTATTCGCAAGTGGATGCTCTTCACGGAGGTCTTCCCGATTTCCCTCGCAGTTTCACGGGAAAGGGCGTGCTGATAGGGGTGATTGATACGGGTTTTGATTTCATGCACCCTGCATTTCGCGATGCCGAGGGCAATAGTCGCATTGTTCATGTATGGGATCAGAGCGGTAGGAACGGAAACACTCCTTCTATGGGATACGGTGTGGTATTCGATACCCCGGAACTGATTCGCTCTGCGGCTCATGATGTTTCGAGAGACACTCATGGCACTCATGTGGCTGCGATTGCAGCCTCCTCGGCCGATGTGTATAAAGGTATGGCGCCGGAGTCCGACATTGTGGTAGTGGCGACCGACAAGAGCGAATCCGGAATTATAGATGCCCTTGCCTATCTGCTCGATTATGCCGAGAAAGAGAAGAAACCGATAGCTATAAATCTTAGTATGGGTACGGTCATAGGCTTCAAAGATGGGACTGATCCTATCGCGTCGATGATTGACGAGCTGCTCGACAAAAGCGGCAAAAAATGCCTTATGGCGATTGCGGCCGGTAACGAGGGGCATCGCAACTCCACGATTGTGACCGAGGCCACGGGGCAGGGTGAGGTGATTAACACATCGTTTACTCCGCCATCGCACATGCGTGAAAATATCTTTATCGGGTGTTCGACCACATCTGCATTTCAAGTGACCCTCTCGTTGGTAGGTAGCGATGGAGTCGCTTTTGAAACTTCGATTAGCTCCGATGTTTCCGAATCGGTAAGTCACGAGAATATAACCGGTGAAAAAGACTATTCGCTCGTCACGCTTTCCCCTATGAAAGATGCCGATGGTTTGCAGCGCGGTGTGAGCATCAACCTCTATGCCCCGTTGAAAGACGGGCAGAAATGGAACCTCTCAGTGACGGGCGCTGCCGGAAAATACATTGCATGTTGCGATTACGGGGAACTTGATAATGGCTCCAACGCGAGCACGATGGCGGCGACCGCTTGTGGGCAAATTCCCATATCGGTGGGTGCTTATGTGTCGCGAGACAAGTTTACCAATTTACAAGGTACGGAACGAAGTTCCGATTGGACTGTGGGCGAGAGGTATCCCCTTTCCGGTATGGGACCCACATTTGATGGACGCGATAAACCCGATGTGCTTGCACCGGGTGCACACATAATTTCGGCGATCAATAATTATGCGGCATCTTACAATGTAAATCGCGAAGACTTGGCTTATACCGAGGTCGATGCCCTGATTCCCGGGCGTACCAATTATTGGGGGGCAATGTGCGGGACATCGATGGCGACGCCGGTAGTCACCGGCATTATGGCATTGTGGTTGCAAGCCAATCCTCGGCTCGACTTCGATCTCGTGCGAAAGCTCATCGGCTCCCCCGGATCTCACATCGATGCCAAAACCGGTATGGAGTCGCTGTTGGCAGGGGTAGAGCTACCGAAAAGCAAAAACACCGTGCCCTATATTTACAATCCCTTCACACGCAGTATCGCTATTATCGGTGAAGGAGTCGTTTGTGTAGAGGTGTTTGCTGTCGACGGTACTTTTTTAAAGAGGAAAAATCGGCCCGTGGAGCCTGTTCATATCCCCGAAGGAGCTATGCGCATTGTGCGTATAACCACTTCGACAGGCTCGCATATCTTGAAAATATGATGCTGCACGGTGTTGCTCTCTGTCGAGAAGTCTGCTTGCGAGGATATATCGCATGATTATGGGAGAAAATATTCATTGGAGAGGCGAGAAAAGGATATCCTTGCAATGGGGTGAAATTCAATTTTGAAAAGATAACCTTTCGGTTGGGATTTGGGGAGCAGTCTCAAAGTCAATAGAAAGAGCCGTATTAAACTCCGTTTTCTTCCTTTTCGACCATACCGATCGCCCGTTTAGTCATGTCATTTGATTACACGTGCGTTAATGTAAATATATATCATAGAACCGATTCTTGTGAATCTCGAAGATTTTTTATATGTTTGCTGCATGAAAGGTTTCATGAGAAAAATAGTAGTTTTCCTATTTGCCACTATATTCGGGCTTACTTCTGCCATCTTTTTGTCCGCAGGAGGCGAAAATGAGCTTGTGAAACCGCAAGACCCCTCTTATCCTTATAGTCTTATCGATGTTCGGGCACAATCCCTGCCTATACAGAATTTTACAGCGATTATTCCGGTAGAAAGAGGGCTATGCGTGAATGTTTCACGCTTTCCGTCTTCCCCGATAACCGAGGAAGCGAGTGGAAACGCTGCATTTTTGTATGAGCAGCAATTATGTTGTCAGTTAGTAGATCTTCGGGAGAAGATCGTCGGTGATTGTTATGATAAATATAAGGCACAGTTGTGCTACGACGGACATTATCTCTATTCCCTTTGTAAAATGTTGATTTAGTGGAATGACGGTGGGTAGCCGTTATTCACGGGTAGCCGGGAGCCTCGCCCGGTTTTCTTGCTGCATGTATGTGTGTGGCAGGAAAGGACTTGCATATATTGAATAGTTTGGTATTCCCGATGCATGATTCTTTGGCTGTATGGAGTGTGCGTATATTCGTATTCCTGTCTTGCTGTAATGCGATAGAAAAGAGATAGCTCGCAGATTCAGAGACATGGAAATTCGGCAGAGATATCGTCTTTTCGGTTTGATTACATATGCTATCTGGGGCTCGGCACTTAGGACCTATTTTGAGATTTGTAGATTTAAGCAATCAAAATAGTTTCGTGGAATTTTAATTATTAATTATTTTATTACGATTCAATTAGTTTTATCATCAAATGGAAAATATAGAAAAGGAAACTGTTTCTTCTAAATTTATGGAAAATCCTTATATTGAAATGAAAAAGAAAATTTCTGTAAATGGTATTATTGCACTGGTAATTGCTATACTCGCTTTTGTAGGTTCATCTGCTGTTTCCGATCCTCAGTCCTCCCTCAAACTTTTTTTGATTGTGTTGGGTGCGGGACTCCTTATATATGGATTGATAAGAGTTGCAGTGGGGAATAAGATAGCTGTTTGTCGGGCTACTGGAAAAGTGTTGAAAAAATATGAACTACTTTTCGAAAGCGCCGAAGTTTCACGGTTAAAACAAATGGTAGAGTCGGGTAATTTTCAATCTATCGATACGTTACAGCGGGCGGTAGGCCACAAGGCTGGGGCAAAATTGACTTTATTCATCGATGCGGATCATAATTTTGCGACAGCACAAGTTTCTGAATTTATACCGTTTGACTATGAGCCGGTTATGTCTCCGATGAGTTATGAAGGCGAGGTCGTAAAGACAATCGCAACGTTAGTGACTTCTGGGACATAACGGATTTTTTACTACTTATACTACTACTTTGTTATTAGAAATGATCGTAAGATAGACTCTTTGTTTCAAGTTATTTAGAATAATAACCAAGAGACATGCTACTGAATTAATGTATTTTTTAGGCTCCCTCTGTTCGGCTTTCATAATTTTCGAATAGAGGGAGTTTTTATGATTTGGTTGAGTAGACTAGGTTTTGGGTCAGTAGAAAATCCGTGGGGTAGACCTGAATTTTAGCGATGAAGTCTTTGTCGATAACTATATTCCAGCCTTTTCGGAGAGTTTGATTTACAGTTCTGTTACTGTTATCGGGGGCTCCCTTTTTCCCTGCCGTGTCCCATAGTATTACGGGGAGTTGTGTTAGCAATATAGGGGAGATACAGAGGAGCGAAAGCGACGAAGAGAGGGGTTAAAAAAAAGACAGCGTATAGGATTTTTTATTGTAAAATCTAACCCCTTAGCCCTGTGGGTACTCTGGCTATTTGCTCCGAAAAATTATTCTGGGAAAGAAATTTGCGATAGAATGTCGTTAATTATTGTCGAATTGGTTTCCTTTACGTATCTTTGCGCAAGAAGCAAAATAGACAGTATTCGGTATGGCCGGATAAATTGGTCACTGTCCATCTTTGCGTTATCTTTGCATAGTGTAACAATATAAAAAATAATTCTCATGAATCAAGTATCCGATCGTTTGGCAGCTCTTGCTCCTTCGCAAACGCTTGCGATGTCACAAAAAAGTAGTGAACTGAAAGCACAAGGAGTAGATGTGATTAATCTGAGTGTGGGAGAACCCGATTTTAATACACCCCAGCATATTAAAGATGCCGCGAAAAAAGCGATAGACGATAATTTCTCGCACTATTCGCCGGTTCCGGGATATATGGATTTGCGGCAAGCCATTTGTGCGAAGCTCAAAAACGAAAACGGACTCGATTTTACTCCTGAACAGATTGTCGTTTCGAATGGAGCCAAACAATCCATTTGTAACACGATTCTTGCCCTTGTCAATCCGGGAGACGAAGTAATCCTCCCCGCCCCGTATTGGGTAAGTTATGTAGAGATGGTTAAACTCGCCGAAGGAAAGAATGTGATTATCGAGACGGGCATCGAACAAGATTTCAAGATGACGCCTGCCCAACTCGAAGCCGCTATCACGCCCAAGACCAAGCTGCTCATTCTCTGTTCGCCCTCCAACCCTACCGGCAGCGTCTATTCTCGTGAAGAGTTGGAAGCGTTGGCCTCCGTTTTGGAACGCCACCCGCAGGTATTTGTCATTTCCGATGAAATATACGAACACATCAATTATGTGGGAGCCCATCAAAGTCTCGCGCAATTCCCCTCTGTTCGGGAGCGGATAGTCATTATCAACGGGGTTTCCAAAGGCTATGCGATGACCGGTTGGCGTATCGGGTTCATCGCTGCTCCGTTGTGGATTGCCAAAGCCTGCAACAAATTGCAAGGACAATACACATCGGGAGCATCATCTATCGCACAGAAAGCCGCGGCTGCCGCTTTTGCCGGAGAGCAAGGTTGCGTAGAAACCATGAGACGAGCATTTCAACACCGTCGCGATTTGGTCGTACGTTTGGCAAAAGAAATACCCGGACTAAAAGTAAACGATCCGCAGGGAGCATTCTATCTCTTCCCCGAGGTTAGCCACTATTTGGGGAAGTCCGACGGCGAACGCAAGATAAACACCTCTTCCGATTTGGCGATGTATATCCTCGAAGTAGGTCATGTCGCAACGGTGGCGGGCGATGCTTTCGGGGCTCCCGATTATCTTCGTCTGTCTTATGCCACTTCTGAGGAGAATATCACCGAAGCCATGCGCCGTATGAAAGAAGTCCTCGCCCGTTTGAAGTAAGATCCGCCGAATCCGGTTCAGTAGAAAAATAAAAGGGTTAGCGATGAATTTCTTGTCGATAACCACATTCCAGTCTTTCCGGAGAGTTTGTTTACAGTTCTGTTACTGTTGTCGGGGGCTCCCTTCGCCCTTCGGGCACTCCCCCTATATCGCTGTGTGACACCCCGCAATGCTGCGGGACACGGTAGGGGAGAAGAACAAACACAATACACAGGAAAGTATTAACCTCCTCCTCTGTGTTTTGCATAGCAAAATATAGGGGAGGTGTCCGCAGGACGGAGGGGTTAGAAAATACCGACCGTGGAGATGACAGATTCAGGTCTCCTCTCCCTCTGCTCGTCGTAAATGAGATAGGGGGAAGTGCCCGTAGGGCGAGGGAGTTGAAAAAAATACTGGCAGAAAAGGAAACAGAAGCGGATATCAACCTCTCTCCGGCTGTGTCTCGTAGCGTTACGGGGAGTTACGTTAGTAATATAGGGGAGACACCGAAGATACGGTAGTTTCTTCGGAGAGGGGTTGGAGGTGTATAAAAAGAAAATTTCCTCTGATGTCCTCCTGAGACCTGAATCCCTTTTTAGGAAGATACAGATACCTATTCGATAAAAACAGAGAACACCGCTCCTCACGGGGCGGTGTTTCTTTACTAACTAAAAACAAACTCCAATGTTTTGGATTTTTCTTTCCCCGCGAATTAGATCTGGCTTTTGGGGGATTTTATAATTATTTCATTTGGCTTTGCGCTTGCAATAGCGGAGACATTGTCCGCAAATATCGTAACCCAGCATGGCTCCCAATATGAAATCCTCCTCTGGTGTCAGTTCGTTCAAAGGTCGGGAAGTCATGGATTGAATCACTTCGATACACTCCCTGCGGCCGAAAAACAGATTGATTTTATTACAGCCGATCGGTTGAATGCAATAATCTATGTTTTGGCTGTTCAATCGACTGACGGCAAACTCTTCATATTTTTTGTTCGTCGTATAAAGAACCATGTTGCGAACACCCTTCTTGTATTCATACACGTGGTTCAGAAACACTTTCAATTCGGCCGGATAGGCATTGCACGTAATCATGGGATGCCGGTTGTAAAAGGTTAATCTTTCAAACTTTTTACCCAGTTATCGATGCGACCTTCGGTCTTGTCCGATTCATTCATTTCGTCGAGGGGAAGCCCCGCGAATTCACCGTCTACAACTGCCGTAGAAGAGGAAAAGTTGTAATCGCCCGTCGGTACGTGATTACCGATAAACTTACAGCCCGTCCCTTTCAGCTCCTCATACAGTACGCCTATTCCGTCACAGAACGTATCGCAGTACGACTCCGAGTCCCCGCACCCGAAGAGTGCGACCTCTTTCGAACTCAGGCCAGCCTTTTTCAACACCTTCACAGCGTCGTACCAATCGTCTTGCAACTCTCCGCAGCCCCAAGTCGATGTACCCAATACCAATACGTCGTATTCCTTTACCATTTCTCCGGTCAGTTTGGAAGCATCGTGTACGTCGTTCGAGGCGACACCCAACTTTTGTGCGATTGTATGGGCTACACTCTCGGTAGTACCTGTGGAAGAACCATAAAATATTCCAATTTTTTTCATCGTTTTATTCTTTAATTTTTCACGATGTAAAGTAACGACTTTCGGCGAGCTTTCGAAATACCTAGTTATAGGGATTTTATGGTCGTCCAATACTCAATTTGTGTGGAATAATAAGGAAAAAGAGGCTAATTTTTATAAAAATACTGGCTCGATAGGAAATCAGATAGGATTGTCATACCCCCAACCCCTCTCCTCGAAACCACTGTTTCTGAGGTGTCTCCTTTATATTGCTAACGTAACTTCCCGCAATACTACGGGACTCGGCAGGGGAGAAGAACAAACACAATACACAGGAAAGTATTACCCTCCTCCTCTGTGTTTTGCATAGCAAAATATAGGGGAGGTGTCCGCAGGACGGAGGGGTTAAAAAATATCCATAGCAGAGGAAGCATATAAAAACATCACTCTCTCCCTATGTTTCTGTAAAGGAATAGAAAGTACTCACAAAGCAAAAAGAAAGCACAAAAGGCCGATCGAAGTGTCGCTTTTAATCCTCTCCCCCTGCTCATCGTAGATGAGATAGGGGGAGTGCCCGAAGGGCGAGGGGGTTAAATTCTACAATCTCCCCACTATTTTTCGATAGTAGGATAAACCAAGTTCTTTTCTTCTATAACATCGAGAACCTCGCGCAGATATTTGTCTGCCTCCCATCGAGCCATAGGCAGGTCGTGCAGCGGATAATTTCCGCAGTCGCGTGGAGCGGCTCCCGGCACTTCGCCGTCGAAGTCGCGGATAAATCGGAATGTCTCCCGCATTAGTTCTACAATGTCTTTCGATTCGAGGTCACCCTGCATTAGGAAATAATTTCCTGTACAGCACCCCATCGGGCCCCAGAATACGATTTTGTCGCCCCATACCGGGTGGTTACGCAAAAATGTGGCGGCTAAGTGTTCGATCGTGTGCAACGCACCGTAACCGATGGCCGGTTCCCGGTTGGGTTCTTTCATTCGAATATCGAAAGTCGTTACGACGTGGTCGCCCAAATAATCTTTACGGGAAACGTAAATGCCACGTAATAAATGGATATGGTCGATGGTAAAGCTCGGTATCTTTTTCATATCGATTGTTTTTTGTTTTACAACACATTGATGAGTTGGGTTAAAATCTCGAAAGAACGATGAGGCGCATTTTCCCAGAAATTGTTATACTGGTCTATATGGCCGTCGACACCCGGTGTATCGCTAATGATACGGAAACTCAGGAAAGGAACGTGACGTAAGTAACATACTTGTGCGATAGACCCCGATTCCATATCTACGGCCATGCCCTCGGGGAAAAGCCCTTTGATTTGCGAAAGTTCCGCCGGATCGGTGATAAAACGGTCGCCGCTGCAAACCAATCCCTTATAGAGAGACAAGTCGGTCGATACTTTCAAAGCCTTTTCCACCAATGCCGGGTCGCTGTGGAACCGGGCGGGAAGTCCGTCTATCTGCCCCCATGCACAGTCTTCTCCGCACCAAACGTCGTGGTAAACGATTTCGCTGCCCACCACTATATCCATGACATGCATCGACCGGTCTATACCTCCGGCGACACCGGTGTTCAGTATGCAGTCGGGAGCATATCGGTCTATCAGTTCGTAAGTCCGTATGGCCGACGATACTTTCCCTATTCCGCTTTGTGTCAGAATCAGTTCATGTTTCCCATTCGTGCCGATAATGAACAGAGACGAACCGTGCTGCTCTTCCCGAGGATTTTCGAGTAAACAGCGAACGCATTCCAATTCGCTTTGCATGGCTACGATAATACCTATTTTCATATTCGTTTTTCTTAAATTAGGGAGTAGGAATAGGGCAAATCCGTTTCCTGCTTCAAAGGTAGGTCATATCTCATGCATGACAAAATTTGCAGGAAGAAATTTCGATAATGCGATAATCTTGTTTTTTCCGTATCTTTACCCGAAGAATAATCGCATGAAAAATTTTGTCGCCATAGATTTCGAAACCGCCAATTACGAGCCTACGAGTATTTGTTCCGTGGGGCTTGTGGTCGTTCGTGGCGGGGAAATAACGCAACGCATGCATCGGTTGGTTTGTCCCGAACCCGATTACTATATCCGCCGTTTTTCCGAACAAGTACACGGCATCTATCCGGCCGATACCTGCGGGGCTCCCACGTTCGACGCGGTATGGAGCGAAATCGTTCCGTGGGTCGAGGGGCTACCTTTCGTCGCCCATAACAAGGCTTTCGACGAACGGGTGCTTCGGGCTGCCTGTCGCATGTATGGCATCGATTATACCTACGGGACATTTCTCTGTACCCTCCGACAGGCGCGTCGGGTTATTCCCCGCACGTCCATTGCCAATTACCGGCTACCCACGGTTTGTGCCTATTTGGGTATTCCCTTCGACCGCCATCACTATGCACTTGCCGATGCCGAAGGCTGTGCGCGCATTGCCCTCCGTTTGTGGGTAGACGAAGAATAAGAAACGTTCGCTATGTCGTTTTTGATACGTTCGCTTATTTTTTACCTATATATCTCCGAATGGTGGAAAATACTTTTCTTCTCTTTCTCGTATCTATGTAGCATTGCCGGATATTCATACACTTCTCTTAAAACAGAGATGGATCGGTGTGACACTATTGGAATGGTATTTTGAACCTCCTCCCTGCCGAGTCCCGTAGTATTACGGGGTGTCGCCCAGCAATAGGGGGGAGAAGAACAAACACGATACACAGGAAAGTATTACCTTCCTCCTCTGTGTTTTGCATAGCAAAATATAGGGGAGGTGTCCTCTGGACGGAGGGGTTAAAAAATATCCTTAGCAGAGGAAGCATATCAAAACATCACACACTCTCTCCCTATGTTTCTGTAAAGGAATAGAAAGTACTCACAAAGCAAAAAGAAAGCACAGAAAGGCCATTCAAAGTGACATTTTAATACTCTCCCTCTGCTCATCGCAGATAAGATAGGGGGAGGTGCAGGACGAGGGGGTATGAAGCGAAGATAAGACCTCTCTTTATCCTTAGTTTTTATAAGACAAAAAAGAATAAAATTTACAGTGATTTCTTATAGTGAGGGATTATTTATAAGAAGGCTGTTTGGCCATTCTTTATAGCTGTGTTGAACGTCAATAATGGTATTTGTGTTTAACAGTGTGACTTCTATCATCGAAATATTTTCGATGGCCTCCTTTATCTTTACTATTATCCAATCGTTAGAGTTGTCATAAGGTAAATAGAACCATCTGGCCAATCCTATAAAACCAATCCGATATTGTCTATTTTCTTTATCATCTACAACTTGCGTCGGGATCCATTCCATAACGCTAAATTGAGGAAGTGATGCTCCCCTCTTGTCTATATAGAACCATTTATCACTTTCCCAATAATGATATTCTCCTTTTGAATTTGGTACTACTTTTTTTTCTCCTCTATTTGTAACCTTTGCACGTCCGTCTTTAAAAGGAAAACCAAAAGCAAATTGAGGTTTAATGATAATTGCACCCTTTTCATTTACATACCCTATACGCCCTTGCCTGTCTGCAATGCGGCGCATTCCGTCTTGTAGATAGTCTTCACCGTTATCGATTTGATAGATTGTATAGCATCTATTTGGTATACATCCGACAAATAACAATAAGGTAAAAAGTTCAATGTAATATTTCATATAAGATATATTCTATCGTTTTCTCTTAACTGTATTTGGCTATAAATATAATAAAAGTTTCATTCATAACTCTTTACGAATGAAACTTTTTTGTTGGAATGTAATGAGGCGCGGTATTTCTCACTTGATATTCTCTCTTTGTGCGATATGGGTTGTTGTATGTTCGGCTTTTTTATCCTACCGAACCGCTCGTGTGTATTTTTTACTGAACTTTGTGAACTTTATTCGTCCCGAATGAGGTCAGTGAAATTCGATAGGGGAGATGTTATGCGGAGCCGGAATGGGTGAAACCACTCAAAGTAACGTTTCAATCCTCTCCCCCTGCCGTGTCCCGTGGCATTACGGGGTGTTTCCGTAAGGGAATATAGGGGGAGTGCCCGTAGGGCGAGGGGGTTAAATTCTACAATCAAAAATCTTATATGCTATCTTCCTCAACCCCTCTCCTCAGAAACTATTGTTTCTTCGGTCTCTCCCCTATATTCTGCGTTGCAAAACACAGGGGAGAAGTGTAAAATCTATCTCTCCACCCAAAAAGGAGAATGCTTTTTAACCCCCTCACCTATACCCTGCGGTATTGTAGGGTATTCACACACTCCTCCTCTGCGCACGTATGTGCGATTGGGCGAGAAGGCTCGTAGAGCCGGAAGATTAAAACAACGGTGGAGCGATGTATTGAAAGATTTCTACTCTCCTCCCTGCCGTGTCCCGTGGTATTACGGGGTGTCGCCCAGTAATAGGGGGAGAAGAACAAACACGATACACAGGAAAGTATTACCCTCCTCCCCTGTGTTTTGCATAGCAAAATATAGGGGAGGTGTCCTCTGGACGGAGGGGTTAAAGAAATATCCTTAGCAGAGGAAACATATCAAAACATCACTCTCCACTAAGACAAAACGTAGAGTGTGATGTCACGTAGAGCCGGTGAGTTGAATATCGATAACTTTCGGCGTGTTGTTATTTTACGAGCAGTACCTCTTTGATAGCCTTCTGTAAGGTAGCTTTATCCATGAATCCGGCGGCGATTTGCGGTTGATTCTTCATCGGACAAAATAGTAATGTAGGGATACTCTGTACACCGAAGGCGGCGGCAAGCTCAGGTTCTTTATCCACATCTATTTTATAGACATCGATTTTCCCGGCATATTCTCCGGCAATCTCCTCCAATATCGGAGCCAACTTTCGGCAAGGACCGCACCATGTAGCGTAAAAATCGATAATACAAGGCTTCGAGCCCAAGTACTCCCACTTGTCGGGCGTTTTCTCATAGTTCGCCACTTTCGAGAGGAATTCCGCTTTGGTCAAGTGGCGGGGCTTGATTTTCTGTTCTTGCTTGTTTTTTCCTGCATGACTCTCGGTGGAGCTTTGGGCTTGGCACGAAAAGATGAACACCATGCAGGTGAAGGCTATTCCTATTACATGTTTTATTCTCATATCTTTATGGTTTTATAAATTGGAAATAAATGAAAATCGTGGCTGCATCATACTGACAAGAGAGCGAATATCGCCGATTCTTTTTTCCCTCTTGCCACACCTTGCGACATCACAGGCTGTATACTTCATCATAGGAAAGGGCCGGCCTGTGGGCGAGGAAGCAGAAATAGATACAGTCTATTCCACGATAGGCTACAAAGATACTCGCTTTACAGCATGAATCTGTTTCTCGGGGTGCTATTTTTCAGATTATTAGAAATTCTTATCATACAAAAATTCCGTGAAAGGCGGCATCCCTTCACGGAATCTTCGTATGGCAATCGAACGGTCTTACAGTAAAATGAACGCCAGAGGAATGAGTATGCCTGCGGCAAATTCTATACCGCCCCGTCCCCAGAAGCCTTTACGCCCTTTAAGCATGACAAGCCCCGTGAGGGTGATGACGATGAGCGACACGGCAAAAATGTCCGAGAAGATCGTCCAGTTCCGGTTCGGGTTGTAGTGCAATCGATTGAGACTGCTCAATATAGGGCGTTTTTTCACCGATTCGTAATAAGCCTCCCCCGTCTCGGTGTTCACCGTCAGCGACGAGCCGCCTTTGATAAACACCTTCATGGTGTTCTCTTTCGGGAAATAATGTTGGGTATAGTTGTTACGCTCACCCAAGTCATCGAGCAAATCGAGCACGTACGCTTTGGAAAAGTCTGCTTTCGCTTTCGGAAAATTCCCTGCGATTCGGTATTCTTTCTGTGTGATACTGTAATCGGAGTTAAAGTCGCGTTTGTGGTTCAGCATGATGCCAGAGAAAGCATAAATGAGAATGACCCCTGCAAAAAAGAACGAAAGATCCCTATGCAGAATGTGACACCATTTTCTGAATTTCCCCGATATACGTTTTTCTTTCGACATGTTCGGTTTCTATGAGTTAATTTTTAATTTCGTAACTGGTCGTGTTGATGTGATACGACATCACGAAATAGTCTTTACCGGCTTCTTTGGCTTTGGCAAGGCGTTCGCGGAAGTTCTGTATGCGACCTTCGAATGTATTGATGTCGGCTTGTCCGGCAGCTTTCTTTTCACTTTCGCATCCGGCTTCTCCGTCACCGTGTTTCTCTCCGCTTTGATTTTTGTACTGTTCTTCCATTCTCTGTATGGTAGCTTCATCGATACGGTCTTCTTCGAGAGTTCCCGTCACCGATACGAGGCTGTTCACAACCTCAGCGGGGAAGCTGCCCAGTTCGCAAGCCTCTGCACGCAACATTTTGGTGTCGTCGGTTCCCATCATGAAGAGTTTCTTGCCGCCGTGTTTGCAGATATGGGTGCACACACCTTCTACGGTAACGGTTTTTCCTACGAGGCTGTCCCCTTTGGCTAAAATGTCGTCTACGCTCAGAGCCACTGTTGCGGCGCTTTCTTGATTCTGATTCTCCTTAGCTTTGTTGTTGCAGCTCACCATAGCAAGCAAGGCGACGGCTGCAAGGATAAAAATGGATTTTTTCATATTGTTGTAGTTTAAATGTTTGTAAATCTTTTCTTTATTTTTGTTATGACAAAGATAGCAAATATTTTATAAACGAATCGTCGGGTTATGCCCGTTTGCAAACCAGTAGCGGAATAAACAGATATATGCCCAATATCATTGTCGCTACGGTCGTTATGAATTTTTGACGGCGGCTACATGTGCTACCTTTACATGCTGTAAAATAAAGCAAAGCGGCCAAAACGAAGTTCAAAATCAGTACCCAGCACGATCCCATGCTCACACGCGGTTTTACCCATTGGTCGTCGTAAGATGTGAACGACAGTTCGAACGGGAAAATATATTTCGACCATTTGTCGAGAGCGGTCTCCGGGTAGTCATAGCGCAGGCTGTCGGCGAAAGCATAACTGTCAGCGTCGACGGCGTATGTGGTCACGCCTCTTTCGTCGCTTATTTTTAGGGTCCAGTAGAAGATATCGCCCATGATGGTCAGGGTGTTGGTCTTGGGGTCGTATTTGTCTATCGGCAATTTGTGCAACGTGTAATCCCGATTCAATACATATAGGTTGTTATCTTTGTCCGTTAACAATCCCAGTGTTTTGCGGTTGCTGAATTCGGTGATGGCTACATGCTCGATACCCAATTCGGGAGCCACACCCGTTTCACGCACGTAGGGCAGTCCTTTGGTTTGTTTCACATGGAATACTCGGTGGTTGTTGTCTACCATCAGATAACCCTCGTCATACTCTTTCCGGTTCGTCGGGTTTCCCGACAAGGTTCGCACGGGAAATTCAAACCCTTTTTGTTTCATGACTTTGTCGAATAAAGCCGATTTTTTTTCGTTGACCGTGTTGTCCCGCATATCGATGAAAGTGATACGATCGGTCGTGCGGAAAGCTTCGATGGGGTTTTCGAGGTCGATCCGGTCCGGCATCGATTCCATAATCATGTTCAATGCGGGCTTCGTCACATTCACGTCTCGGCCCGACTGCTTGAATGTGAAATTTCCGTGAGCGATGATTTTCGGGGTCACCTCTTTCCCGTTGATTGTGTCGGGCAGCCGGTCTTTCGAGAACAGCTGTCTGTAATAAAAGGTAGGCAATATGGAGTCGAATTGTGCTACCGTATATTCCGTTCCGTTCGCGTCGTAGCGTTTTACCCCGTTATCCTTGCTCGATTGTATGTATGCGAACCGTTTGGTTACGCAACTGTACAACGTGAAAGGATCGTTTCCCGGTTTGGAGGCTGCGAATTGCAAAAGCCACGGCAATAACCACGACAATAGGACGACAGCCGTCAGGTAGAAAAATATTTTGCTGAATTTTTTCATTGTAGTATACCGTTTTTGAAATTAGTCTTGGCAACCTTCTTTGAATCGGACAACCGACCGGATAGAAAGCGATGCGCACAGAATGGTGAAAATAATAAGCGTCGGCAGAAACGAATTATAGGCTTCCGGTTTGTCGAGCAGGAAAAAGATTCGCACGATACCTGCGGCGATCAGCAGATTGACGATGCGCAGCTTCCACGTCGGTTCGAGGCATATCCACGCTGTCATCAGGTAGGCGGTATAACCGCAGATATACCACGGAGCCGCTGTCAGCAATATGCGTGCGACCATTTCGCAGGCGATATGTTGTTGCAGGTAAATCCACAAGGAAGCGGCTTGCAACAGAAAGACGATGCTGATTTGCGCGACTCCCGCCAGCAACATCAATAGAATCATGCGTTGCTGGGGATAGGGAAGGTGTAAAGTCAGTTTCAGCCGTTTCTGCGTCATTTCGGGAATAAACTGCGACGAAGCGAACAGTGCGCCTATGATGAGCGGCAGGTATTGTAGCAACTCGATAAACACGGTATCCCGGCTCAACAAGATGGCCCACAGGTGGTCGGCCCCCTTGAAAGTGATGACCCGGTTGATGCGCATCATGACGTATCCGGCGAAACAAAGCGATACCAGCAGGGTAATGAAAAACAGTCCCCGGGTTTTGATCCACTCTTTGAAAAATATAGCTTTATTCATAATTCCGATGATAAAAGGATTAGTATTTTCCGGTCAATCCGATGAAAACGTCTTCCAGATTCATTTTCTCGGATTTGAAATCGGTATAGGGTATCGATTGCTCTTGCAATATCTGTTTGATACGTTCTTCGTTTTCGAACGAGTAGGTCTCGGCAGAATCCCGTATGGCCGCCGTGCTGTATAACGACGGGGCGTGGGGGAGCTTGTCGGGCGACGATGTTTTGAAGGTATAGCGTGTGAAGGTGTCGAGCAATTCCTTTACAGGCTTCTGAATCAATATGCGGCCGTAATCCATGATGATACAGTCGTCGACCAGCCGTTCCATGTCCTGTATGATGTGCGAGGTAAGGAAGATGGTCTTTTCTTCGGCTTTGGCGTATTCGCGCAGATATTCTGTGAAGAGTCGGCGGTAGCCGGGGTCGAGTCCTATCGAGAAATCGTCGAGTACCAGCAAATCGGCGTTTTGGGCGAGAATGAGACCCAAAGCCACCTGCGATCTTTGTCCGCACGACATGCGGGAGATTTTTTGTTTCGGCGCGACTTTCAGTTTGCGCATGAGTTCATAATAGGCCTCTTTGTTCCATTTCGGATAAAAAGCCGAGTAAAATCGCTCTATCTGTTCGATATTCATGAACGTGTATTGCACATGGTTCTCGATGAGCAGGGCGATACGCTCGCGGGTCACCGGCTGCATTCGCTGTATGTCTTCTCCGAAGATACGGCATTCGCCCGAGCGGGGTTTCAAGTAACCCATTAAAATATTGATCGTGGTCGTTTTCCCTGTGCCGTTTTTCCCCAGCAACCCCAAAATCCTCCCTTTGGGGACTTCGAAGTTGAGGTCTTCGTATATTTTTCTCGACCCGTAGTAATGGGTGAGGTTCGAGCATTTGATAATTGTTTCCATATAAAAAGCTATATGTGTTTGTTCTTTTCGGTCAGAAGTTAAATCCTATATTTACTCCGGCATAGTTGGCCGTGCCGTGCTTTTCGTAATGGCTCTGCTGCCAGTCGGCGGCGACCGATAAAGCCCAGCCCGAGAATATTCGGCTCCATTCCAATGCTATTCCGTAGTTTGTTCGTCGGGCCTTCGACAGGACGAAATTATGTTCCAGCATTTCACGCACGCAGTCTTTCTGTACGGTCGGTATGGACAATTCCCCGTTGCCGCCGGTTCGAATTCCTATGTTTCCCGATAAAGATAGTAGAGATTTTTCGAATATGCCGCTTGCATCTATTTTCAGTCCATATTCGCTGCTGTTGGTTTTTAGCCTATGCTTTTTCTCTTTTTGACGAATATCGGTGTGAAACCACAGGTAATAGGGGCGAATGTACCCTTTAAAATTTTTCCCGGCCTCTATGCCGTACAGTAATTCACCTTGTATTTTCATTTGGTCGGAGGTGTACGGGGTCGTGCTGCCTATTTGGTCGTAATTATTGCCGGCGGCACTGCCGAAGGTGTTCTCTGTCCCTTTACGGTTATAGAGAGCTCCTTTTACTTGAATCCCGACTGTGTGCATGTCCTGCTTTGTCGAATATCCGGCGGTCATATCGAGCAGAGTGCGGTCGAGTACGGTTAAAGGCAGGTTGTTGTACCCGTCGAGATGTTGGGTCACGCTATATTTGCGGTAGTTCGCTGCGGCGTATATGCCCTTCCTTCCTTGTGCGGGAAGCAGTTGAATGCCGGCTCCGTAACCGTAGCCCTTGTAGTTCGTATCGGTGACATCGCCTTTCCCGAATCGTACCGAGGTCGTTCCCAGTCCGGTCATCGTATAGATATAGGCGCTACCCAGCGGGGCATAAAAGTCGAGCGTGTTGTCTTGGCTATATATTTGTGCCAAGACCGATATTCCCACGACATATTTACCCAATCGCACGGAACCTCCGCCGGCAAAATCGAGGTCCGAGACGATGTTCTTCGGACGAGGATCCCGGTTTCGATATTCCAGTGCGGCACGGTAGCTCCCTTCGATACCCCATGTGAATTTTCCGGCTCGACCCGAATATCCTCCCGTGAAGGCATATTCTTGCAGGGAAAGGTCTCCCCCGATGGAATCGGCCATGACGTAGGGGTAGAGCAGTTCGAAGTCTGCTGTTTCGTTCCATACGACACCGGTTTCTTTTCCGGTTGTGTAGCGGGCGTTACCCCACAGGCGGGTGCGATCGCTCAGCTTTATCCACGACGATACGTCGGCTGCTCCTTTCAGATAACCGTCGCCGGCTTGCAAGAGGGCAGCTTCGTTTTCTTTTCCGTAAACCCCGTTTAAGGAGATACGAGTCAGAGAAGTACAATGCTGGTAATATCGGGTGGCCGGGTTGGTATAAACCGTTTCTATCCATTTCGCAGGCAAGGCTTCATACTCGGCAATCGTGCGAAGCAAAGACAAAGAGTCTCTTTCCGCCCCCTGCAAAGCAGGGAGCAGAAAGAGTGCTATGGTTAGAAAAGAACAGAAACGTATTTTCATGACGACCGATGTCTGTTAAGATTATTTCTTCAACGATGGAGTCGTAAAGGTGAAATCGTTGGCCGAGTCGTCGGTATCTTGGTAAACCGTATAGCTGCCTGTGGAAGAAGCTACTTTGCGGATAAACGACCGCCCGAAACGGGTCTTGTCTGTCCCGGCGATTCCGGTAGTAGCATAACTGTGGTCGAGCACTGCGGGGGTAGCGATTCTTTCGAAGCCGGTATTTCCCAGATTGACGGCATCGAGAACCCATGCTACCGGTACGTCATAACCCTTTTTGGTCATCTCTTTACCGTTCGTGGCCGTATAATGATATTCTTTGTAATAGTTGGCGAGGAATTCGTCTTTCGACACTCCCATGCGGGCGATGGCGTAAGCGCGGTTCGCTTGGTTGTTGGGTATCCAGATGGTAGCCGAGTAGCTATACCATTTGTCGAGATTGGGAACTTCGGCTATATCCGGGTCCATGCCTTTTTCGGTTTCGTCATACCATTCGAAATCGGCGATCGACAAATCGATGGCATCGGCTTTGGTCTGTGTGAAATCGTAGCCTTGATCTGCGAGAACGAGTTGTTCGCCCGGAGCGAGAGGGTGTTCCGTACCGTTACCCGGAATGACATAGATGGCGGCTGCGGTAAACGTGGTCGTCATCGGTTGCGGGTTGTCGTTGTATTGGTATTTCTCGGTCGTCCCGAAAGTGCTTTCGAGCAAGGCCACTCCGTCGGCATAGACGGTTTCGCTGCTGTTGTTGTAGATGACGAAGTATTTGTCATAGAGACTGGAAGTCCCTTTATCATTGGCTGTCCCCGTTACATAAATCTCTTTGAGAATAAGGGAGTTGCTCGGGGTGTAGATCGATAGCTCCAAAGCGATCGAAGTCGATGGGGCAGAGATTTGTACGTTGTCTTTCGTGCTGCGTACATTGCAGAGGATTTCGCCCGAAGTACTGGCTATGGCTCCTTCGACCGTGATGTTATAAAGTCCCGAAGAAAGTGTGATGACGGAACTTTGGGACAGGTCGAGCTCGTATTCTTTCCCACGGTTGAGGTCTGTGAAAGTGGCCTTGCCTTCGGCCCATGTGAACGAGGTGATCGTGTCCGATGGAGCCGTAAAGTTGAGGGTTACGTCGACGGGAATGGAAGTGTCTTCGTCTTCGTCGCAAGCAGTGAACGCCGTGATTACAGCGGCGAACAACAGGAATGAAAAAAATCTTTTCAGTTTCATAATGGTTTTATTGAATGTTTATTGTATATTAAATTCGTTTGTAAGTCTGTTCTCTTTTTAATGCCTTGATTTTTAATTGGTTCTATAATCTGAAATTGATTTCCATGCCGAAGTAGGGGTTGGAAGTCCGGCGGATTGTGTTCCCGAACAACGTGTAATCGGGGTGATAGCTTACCAACCGATTGACGTATAAGGCCAGTGCGATTTTATCCCGGCATATTTTCTTCGTGACCTTGATATTTATATTGGCATCGATGGGAATCGTACGTTTTTTGAAGTTGTTTTCATAGTGCGATTCCACCAAGTGTTGCAATATCATGTCGTTCCGTTCGGCATCGGTGTAGGGAAGGAGTTCGCCCTCCATATTGACGTAGGCGATGGGAACCCCGCTTTCCCACATGCTTTGGCTCGATGTGAACCACATACACTGAATAGATGTGGAGAATCCCAGTTTGAGCCGCGGTATATCGGTGTCGAAAGTAAAGTTGGTATTGAAACTTTCTCGAATATAACCGTCGTCCTCGTTGTAAAGTCCTATGTATCTGATTTGTCGACCGTCGATAACGACAGAGGGACGTTTGTACACCGGCTGGCTGTTGTTATAGGTCGTGCGGAACCACGCTCCGTTTACCGTCAGTCTCGTGCGGATTATCGGAAATCGTTTCGAGGAGTATTGAAATTCCACGCCCTCTTTCAAAATTCGGCTTCCGTTGGTGTGGACGCTTTGTACTTTCAGTATCGAGTCGGGGGTAAACGTCAGGTCGGCGAGGTCGGGCGGCTCTGTCATCGTCGATGGGTCCAGCCCCTCGGTACTGTATCGGTTATAAATATACCGGGTGTAGGATTTTCCCTGCCGGAATCCCGAAGTCATTTTTTCCCGGAAGTAGGTTACCGATAACCGGTGGTCGTCTATCGAAAAATCGGCGCGCACTTCCCATTTCATGTTTCGGGCGGCTTTCAGGTTGTAATTGGTCAGGTCGTCGACAAATGTGCGGACGTTCATGCGGTTTACGGCCGGATTTTCGTTCGAAAAGAAATTGAGCTGTATAAGGTCGTAGTAAAAAAGGTCGGGATAAAGTTTCGAAATGTCGGGCATTTTGGTGTGCCAGCCTACTCCGCCCGATAGTTCTATGCTCAACGGCTTTCTCTCGCCGATACGCGGCAATGCCCATTTTGCGTTTACACGAGGGTCGAGATAGATTTTTCCATCGAGGACGTAACGGTTATCGAGATTTAACAGCGATGCGCTGCGTAGGCCGGCGGTAATGTCGATGCGGTGTTTTCCCAATCGCAACTTCGAGGCTTCCTCGATGAAAAAGGCGAGATTGTGCTCGGCCGGTATGTCGTTGAACGGTCGGGGACGGGTGGTAATATCGATGCTGATGGGACGCCTCATATCGTAGAGCTGCCCTTCGCCGTAGTTTTTATTCATGCGCCAGTCTCCTCCGACCTTGATGATATTGAACCAGTTGCGGTAATTGTAGTTGAATGTGGCGATCGCTTTGACGAATGCGTTGAACGGGTTGCCGTTCACGTCGAGCGATGCGAGATAGGTCGAAGGCAGAATCTCGGCGTCGTGTACGCCCGGTTGCGTGGCCGTGGGCACGACCGACAATTTGCTGGGCACGACGGTTTTTTCTTGGTGGATATTGTCCCACGAACCGCTGGCCGATGCCGTCAAGGAAAGCGATCGGAAAAATCCCTTTTTGCGGTTGTTGAGCGATAGAGTGCCGGCGAGGGAGAGGGCATTGTTCGACGATTCGTAAGAGTCTATTGCCCCCGACGGAGTGAGGTCGGGATCGTTTTTGTCATTTTCGAAAGTCCCCCGGTAATTCAGATTGGAGTTGAAAGTCCATCGCCAATGATCGTTCGTCCATCGTTTTTCGGTCCGTATCGAGCCGGTCACCCGTTTGAAGTTTTCTCGGTTGTTGCGAGGGTCTATTTTCGAATCGAGGTAGTCGATACCCGTATTGAGCGTAAATTGTTTATCCGTCAGTTCTATCCCTTTCCCCACATAAAACAGTTGGCTTTGCATGTCGGCTTTGAAACGGGCTTCGAGATCGTTCCCTCCCTTTTTCCGTTCTATGTTGACCAGTCCGCTGGTGAGGTCGCCGTATTCTACCGAAGGGATTCCCCTCACGATTTCTACTTTGGCGATGTCGTCGGTGGAGATGGAACGCATGTCTATCCCTTTGCCGGTCGTATTACGTCCCGTTTCCCAACTGTTGGAGATATACTGCATATTGGCATCGTTGTTGAGGGGGACACCGTCGATAACGAACGAAGTCCCGAACGAGGTCACGTCGTAGTCGCTCGGCCCTGTCCCACCGGCTTCGCGTAGTTTTATCAGGTTGGCCGAGCCCATAGAGGGATCCTTCGAAACGTTTCCCGGCAACAGTTCTACCAAATCGGTAAAGCTCGACGGTTGCAGATGCTCCATCGCTTTTCGGTCGATACGCGATGCACTGGTTGCTCCTCTCGATTCGTAGGCGGTCACCACCACGTCTTGCATGGCGATATCGTTCGACAAGAGTAAGATCGTCAAAGTCGTATCTCTGCGGGCATGCAGGTCGATTGTCCGGGATTTGTAACCTAAGGAAGTGACGGTCAGCTCATAGTCTCCTTTCGGAATGGATAAGAAGGTGTGAGAACCTTTTTCGTCGGTGATACCTGAGAATTGCCGATTTTTACCCTTTTTCAATAAAAGAGTGGCATACTCTACGGCGTTACGATTGTGGGAATCGCGTACGGTCAATTTCAGACTGATGCGTCCCTTCCGTAGAGGTTCTCCATGAGAACGATGCTGTCCCATGCCTTGAAAATTCAAGCCAAGTAGTAAGATAAATCCTATGAGCTTTATTCTCGTTTTCACCGAATGTGTAACCTGTCGAACGTCCTTTATTCTGTTTTCGAGGTGCAAAACTAATTATTTTAAATTGAATGATTGATATGATTTTGAACAAAAATAAAAATTATTTTATGTAGTATGTGTTTTTATTGTTTCAAAAAGTTTTTATTATTTGTAATATTATGGAAATATGTTAGTTTGGAACGGAAATAAATGGTAAAATTTATTTATATCAATTCTAAATAATATCTATCTGCCAAATCAAAATTTTTCTATGGCTGTTTGGTAAAACTCGATAGAGGTAAACAAAATGTATGGTCTACCGTCTTTTGTACTGAGGGATATCCCTCAGTATTGCAGAGTATGGCAAGTAGTGCCGTTTTCCTTAACCTTTGTAAAGGAAGATGCTTTCACCTCCTCCTCTGCTCGGCGATGAGCCGAGATAGGGGAGGTGGCACGAAGTGCCGGAGGGGTTCGTTGCGACAAGGGGCGTTTGGGTAACGGAGAACGTTTTTTATATAGACGACTCGTTAACGATCCTTTCGCTCCGATGACCTTTCGATGAAGCGGACGGTAGGTCCCGACTACATATATAGTTCCCGATACAACGGGTGATGAGTATGTCGTCGTGATGACCCTCCATAGCGCCGTAGCTGCCGTTGGGTTTGCGTTCATATACATCGTGTTCGTAGCAGGCTTGTGTGTCGTGCTCGATATAGCTTCCTTCCCGAAGGGCGTTCTTTTGAGCATCGATAACCAGTGCTTTGGTGGCTCGATTCATGTGGAATCCCCAACGGGAAGGCGGTTTCTGTCCTATGCTGTCGGGAGGGGACTGTCGGGCATACAGGTTGTTGTAATATCGGGAGAGCGTGTCGAGGATATAGGCCGAGTGTTCGCTATCGTCGTGCTCGGTTTCGAGCGTGTTGCTCTCGATCACCAGCAGAGCGTTCTGATAGTATGCGGCGATTTGAGCCGATTTCCATGCGAGTAAGTCGTGGTCTATGTGTCCCCGCCATTGCGCCACGACTTCGGCGGGGCCGCCATCGAGCATCCAATAACGGTCGAACACGGCTATGACCGAATAGTCCGAAGTGTCGGAGCGTCCGCCTATATCGACTACTGCCAGATAGCGGTCCCGCATTTCGCATTCTTTGGCGGGATATTCCCATATTTTCAGAGGCCCTTCGGGTTTGGCTTCCAATTCGATTTCTTGCAAGGACTGTTTCCCAGTGGGTTCTTTGCCGTGAATGTCGCCTTCGAACCGCGGCGGACAACAGCAGCGACGCAACTTTTCCACCAACGTGGGATCGAACACTCGTTCGCCCGAGTAACAGAATGCTTCTATATCGTCGCTGGGATATTCGGCCATCATGTCGGCATGCCGGGCATACTCTTTCCGTTTCTGCCGATACCAAGCGATTGCTTCGAGCGTGGCTCCCCTGTGCCATAGCATGCGTTCGTAGTCGGTGAGGCTGCCGATGAACGAGTCGTAGTCGTCGACCGGCAGGGTGTACATCTCTATTTCGAACCACGGGACGAAAGCGAACTGTTTGTCGCTCTCTCCGCGTTTGGCTCGTTCGCACTCTTGGTGAAAATAAGACCCCGTCCCGTTCGCCGTGCTTTCCATAACCACCATCGAACAGGGTAGCAGCATGATCGACCCACATATCGAGCGCATCACCTGTTCGGGCGATTTCATGCGGCTGTTCCGCCAGAAAGCCACCTCCGAGAGGTGAGCCATCGCCGCGTCGATACCCCGCACCGATTCCTGACTCTCGGCCGAGCCTATGGTTACCCTGCACTCCCGCCCGGCGATGACCGATGTGTTCGCCATGCGCTCGAACGGTTTGAACTTCGGTTTCTCCCCGTCGAGCAGCCAGTCGGGATAGTTGGCGAGCAGTTTGCTGTACATGCCCTTGATGTTGGCGGCCGATTCTTTGAGATGGGCACAAATTACGCTGTTCCAGTTACGGCAGTGCACCAGCTGAATCCATGCCATATAGATTTGTACGAGAGTGGAACCTCCCCATTGCCGGGCTTTGAGCAAGATGAGGCGAATGGGTTTTCCCGCCGTGCGCATATCTTCGAGCATCCCCAATATGCGCCGTTGCGGTCTGTTCAGACGGAATGGAATGTCTTCGGCTCCCAATTTATCTTTGATACGGACAAAGCTGAATGCCCAAAATTCGAAATCGTACCGAATGCGCACCCGTATCCACTCCCTCCATAGTTCTTCTGTGGCATCCCCGCTGGCGGCGAGTTGCGGGTTTCTTCCTGCTTCGTCGGTAGCGATTCTTTTGTCGTGACCGTATCGTTCGGCATACACCGCCAGACTCCCGCATTCGACGAGTCTTTGCGCCATCATTTCGTTATCGAACAAAGCCTTCGGAATATATTGAACCGGTATGGGAGCATCGGGCAACCGCAATATCCGGCGGTCGCCTGTATCGCTACCCTCGCCCGTCTCGGGGTTATAATACCGTCGCAGGTATTCGTTTCTCTGTCGGTTCTCTTCGACCGTAATCTCTTCGTGATGAAATACAATCCCCATTTCTTCTGCAATTTTCTGCAAAAGAAATGCCGCTTCCACCCCGTTTTATGGCAGGGTGATACGAAACGATGTTTTGGAAGGTGATGGGCAGGAAAAAAGGAAAATATATTATCTTTGCAATTCATGGGAAGTTTACGGATAAAACATAGCGGGCAAGTATTTACCCCCGATTATTTGGTCGCCGATATATTGGATTTTTGCGGTTATGTGGAATCTCCCCGCATATTGGGAAAGCACATCATCGATAACAGTTGTGGCGAGGGGGCATTTCTTTGCGAAATTGTCGGCCGTTATTGCCGGGCTTTTCGTGCAGGGAATGATGATATCGCTCTCCTTAAAGACGAATTGCAGACATATATACATGGGATAGAAATCGATGCCGGGACTTATGAACGGTGCATAGAAAATTTGAATCTTGTTGCTTTGAAGTTCGGTGTAACCGATGTGGATTGGGATATTATCGAAGGTAATGCTTTGAAAATCAAAATTTATGACGGGGCAATGGATTTTGTGGTGGGTAATCCCCCGTATGTGAGAGTTCATAATTTAGAAACCGATTATACAGATGTCAAACAGTTTACTTTTGCCAATGGGGGAATGACGGATTTGTTTCTGGTGTTTTTCGAATTAGGTCTTCGTATGTTGTCGGCAGGTGGACGATTGTGTTATATTACGCCGAGTTCGTGGCTGAATAGCTTGGCAGGTGAGAATATGCGTCGTGAAATTGTTTTGAGAAAGTATTTGACAGGAGTAGTGGATATGGGACATTTTCAACCTTTCAAGGCTACTACCTATACGTTGATTTCCCGGTTTGAAAAAGTCGAAGATAATGATCGGATAGATTATAATGTCTATGACGAACGGGTGGGTAAAATACGGCACATAGACACGCTGTCATACGACGAGATACAAATAAATCGCAAGTTTTATCTTTCCGGTAAGAAGGAGTTGGAACTGTTGAAGCGGATAAGGCTGTCTGCTTCGGATTCATATGTACGGGTGAAAAATGGATTCGCTACGTTGTTCGACGATGTGTTTATCGGCGAACTGCCTTTTATGGAGTATACGATTCCGGTGTTGAAGGCCTCGACAGGAAAATGGTCGAGGGCTTTTTTCCCTTATGATGAAAAAGGGTCTCCTCTCGAGTATGAACTTTTGTCGGAGAGCGAGAGTGTATGTCGGTATTTAGAGGATCATGCGGAAAAACTTCTAAAAGGAAGAAAAAGAAGTGAGACGCCCGATTGGTTTTTGTATGGACGTACACAGGCGTTGAAAGATGTTTGTATCTTGAAGTATGCTGTTAACACTTGTATCAAAGGAGTCGAGAGTATTAAATTGACGGAGGTTCCACCAGGGTGTGGTCTGTATAGCGGCTTGTATATATTGCCTGATAAAAGGGTTACATTCGATATGCTCGATCGGATTATTAGAAACGAGGAATTTATTCGTTACGTTTCGCTACTCAAAAATTATAAAAGCGGTGGATATTATACCTTCAATTCGAAAGACTTGGAACTATATATAAATTATAAGATACAATTGGAATATGGAAAGGGAAGAGATAACTTATCCACTGGGCAACTCGGACTTTTTGAGAGTGCTTACTAATTCGTTCAAAGAGTTTATCGAAAAGGGTACATCTCGGAGCACTGCAAAACTTAAACCGTTACACGGTGCGATAGCACGAGATTTGGCAGAAAAGTTAGGCCGGGATTATACCGTTTTTTCGCAGGGGTATGGAATTGGTAAAGAGACGAAGATAAAGGGACGTTATGTCAATAAGGCTGTGGATATTACAGTGAAGAAAGGGGAGTGTGCCGTAGCCGGTTTGGCGGTTAAATTCGTTATGCAGAATTACTCGCAAAACTCGAACAATTATTTTGAGAACATGTTGGGTGAAACTGCCAATATACGATGTGGGAATTGTCCGTATTTTCAAATATTCATCATACTTGATAAACTACCGTATTATCAACGATCTGGAGAATTGAGCCGGTGGGAGACTTTTACAGCTCATAATGCCGAAAAATATGTTACTCTTTCTCAAGATGATGCTAGTATCTATTTCCATACACCTAACAAAACTTTGATTTATGTCGTGCATATTCCTGATAACGACTCTTTGTCTACCAGCAGGGAGTATATGGATTATTATAGGAGGTTGAACCCTTCTTTGTCATTAACAGAACATGACTATAATGATTTCGGGAATGGTGTGATATTTAACGATTACGAGCTTTTTATCGAAAAGGTGTATCACACGATAATGGCTTTGTGATTTCTATGGTATGGCTAATGTTATAGTATAAAATCAAGAGATTGTTTCTCTATTTCCATTTCATATTGTTTAACAAGAGCTTCATAACTTAAAAAAGAGACGCGCTTGTTTAACCGTAACTCGTCGAATGCATGATATGAAAGTTTGGTTTCAAATTCAGATTTTCGTTTGGCGTCTGCCACTATGGCCATTCTGACGTAAAAATCTTGCAAATCATTAAATTTTAAGAGCGAGTTTTGGATATCTGTCGAGTGTTCTATTTCAAAGAACGAATGAGGCATATTGCGTTCATTGAACCAAATGGTATCAATCATCGCACTTCGATTTATTAATGCGGGGTAGGAGTAATTGGGTAATTTTTTGAGTGTAGAGAGTTCTTGAAGCGTTTTCCCATCGTAAAATTTTTTATTTTTGTCTTGGTTTGGAATAAACGTTTTCAGATTACGCAAATTAACTATTATCACCAGTAGCCCTTGATAGTAAGCGTGATTGAACGATCTTTGTATTTCGGAGTCTTTGTTCTTTTCTGTTTCAGGAATAATTCCTCTTTCTTCGTTTTGTTTTCGGTATTTTTCAAGGCCATATAATCCGGGTTTGATTTTATAAATACCCTTAGTTTGTTGAACTATGCGTCTGATTGATGCGAATGGAGTTTTTGTTTTCCATTCACATTCTTGGATTTTAAAAACTTCTGAGTTTAAGTCTCCCAATGTGGCTACACCACCTAATTTATCTAATGTTTCAATGACTGCTTCGTATTGTTTCATGGATTATATGTTGTTCCTATCATTTGCTTATTTTCATAAGTTCGTCTAACGAGAATGATATTTTGACAGCCTGTTAAAGAGGAATAGAATTTTTATCGATTATTTCTTTATTTCAGTTGGAGAGGGAGCATTGTTGTCTGCTTTTGTTGTTTCCTTGTCTGTTTTTTCCTCCTCGTTTTTCCCGTTTTTATTCAGTTCGGGATAACTAATGCGGGTGTGATAGATGGTTTTGAGTTTCTCGATAAAGGTAGCTTTGATCGTCTCCACATCGCGGAAGCTGAGGGGGGTATCGCGCAGGAGACCGTCGGCGACTTGCGAGTCGATGATGCGGTTGACGAGTTGCGAGATACTTTCGTTGGTGTATTCTTTGAGGCTTCTCGAAGCGGCTTCGACGGCATCGGCCATCATGAGTATTCCCGTTTCCTTCGTGAACGGGTTGGGACCGGGGTAGGTGAATTTCGATTCGTCTACGGGTTGGTCGGGGTATTTGTTACAGAAGGAGTTGTAAAAGAATTTTGCTTTCCCGTGTCCGTGGTGCGTGGAGATAAAGTCTTTGATCGCTTGGGGTAATCGTAGTTTGTCGGCCATTTTTAGTCCGTCGCTCACATGGGAGATGACGATTTGTGCGCTTTGTTCGAAGGAGAGCGGTGTGTGCGGATTGAATCCCGATTGATTCTCGGTGAAGAATGCCGGATTTTTGAGTTTCCCGATATCGTGATAAAGGGCTCCGGTACGAACCAATTGAGCCTTCGCTCCTATTTTATTGGCCGCCTCGGCCGCTAAGTTGGAGATTTGCAGGGAGTGTTGGAAGGTTCCGGGGCACTCTTCGGATAACTGTCTCAATATGGGATTGTTCACATCGGACAATTCGACCAGCGTGACTGTGGAGATGAACCCGAAGGCCTTTTCGAATATATAGATAAGGAGATAGGCGAACAGCAGAAATACACAATTGACTCCGAAATAGATGAACATATTGTAATTCAGTTTCGAGAGGTCGCCTTCGGAAAGGAGTGTATATCCCACGTAGGCAAAGCAGTAGGCGAGGAAGACGAGCAGGGCGCAGCGCATGAGCTGGGAGCGGCGAGAAAGGTCGCTGAGGCTGTCGATGGCGGTCATGCCTACGATAAGCTGCAAGAAGATGAATTCGAGTGCGAACGGCGCCGTAAAAGCACAGATAAGTACCGTAATGAGGTGTACATAGAGTGCGGTGCGCGAGTCGAAGAAGGTGACCACGATAATGGGAATAATGGCGAACGGAACCAAATATATGCCTTGTAACCGAAATTCAGAAAGGAAAAAAGCTATCAGGGAGATGCCCACGATGAGCATCATCATAAAGCCGAGGGTACGCATCTCGTTGAAAGTCTGCGGACGGAACAGTGCCAAGAACAGATAGAAAAAAGAAAAGAGACAGGTGAATACGATGATTTGTCCCAGTATGGTGTAACCACGGTGGTCATTGCCGACGCTTTTTTTCAAGGTGACGGTTTCGAGCGATTTGAGAATGCGATAGGTTTGCGGCGTGATGATTTCGCCCCGGTCGACAATACGTTCTCCGGCTTGAACAATACCGTCGGAGAGAGCGATTCGTTGTAACAGATTGTCTTTGAGCCGGTCGGTCGTAATACTATCGAATGCGATGTTGGTATGTAGAAAGTCGTTCAGGTTACAGGTTTGTAAAATATGATGCGAGTAGGAGTCGGGGAATTTATTGAGCATGTTTTCGTAGGCTTCCCGTGCAGATTGCAGTTCGGATACCGGTATTTCGCGCGCGACATTGTTTTCGAGGATTCGTATTTCCTTGAATTTTCCGGATTGCAGTTGGGTGTATGCTTCGGAAGAGACGATTCCTTTCCGATAGGCTTCTCGCAGAGCTTGGACCAAGTTCTTGCGGAGAGTCGGCGGGATAGACATTTCCGTATAGTTACTCAATGCTTTTTCGAAGTCGTCGACGGACTTTTTCTCTATCGATTCGTTGTGTGAGAAGACCGGTTGGAAGTCGAGCATGATGCTGTCGCGTTCTTGTTGAATGACGGCTTCGTCTTTATAAACGGGAAAGTCGAACGGAGCGGTGAGCAATCCGTACTTCCACGGTTTCCCTTCCTGAAAGGTGTAACGAAATTTTCCTTCTCTCGGGAAGAAATAGGTAACCAATGTCACTGCTGCCACGAAAAAGACAAATTGCAGGACACGTGTGCTGGACAGGAATTTTTGTATACGGTTTTTATCCATGATTCTACGGGTTATTCTTTACAGCGTGCGACCTTCTGTACGCCCTTTATTTTACGTAATTTATTACAAAGCGATTCTACGACGCGGGTGTCGTGCACCATGATGTTGACCGTCCCGGTGAATACTCCTTCGTTGGCTTTTATGGTGAGTCCTCTCATGTCGATAATCAATTCATTGGAAATCACCCGGGTGATTTCGTTGAGAATCCCTATCCGGTCGATACCTTGTATCTCTATCTTGGCCGGGAAAGAGAGCGATTCGCTGGCTTCCCATTGCGTGGACACCAACCGTGGGCCGAAGCTCGATTTCAGTCGCATGGCTACGGGACATTCCCTTTTGTGCACGACTACGGTTTCGTCGTCTTCCACATATCCCAAGACGTCGTCACCGGGTATCGGGCAACAGCAATCCGCTACTTTATAGTTTTTCACTCCGTTCTCGTCTCGCAGAATGTAGGTCTGTTTGCGGTCTATCGTAAGTTGCTGAGGAGTGACGGGTTTGGATTGTTCGTTTTTCCCGTTGTTGCTGCCGAACGAAAGTTTCAGATACCGCATGAAGGGGTTTTGGCTTTTTCCCTTGATGATTTTTTTGATATTTTCGTTGGGGGTAATCTCGTCATTTCCTATTTTGTAGAACAGATCGTCCCGATGTCGTATGCCGAGGTTGCTTAATATTTTGGTTACTACATCGTTGTTGTATTCGATGTGACTGCTTTCGAAAAAGTCTTTCAGTATTTTCTCTCCTTTCGCTATGATTTTTCGCCGGTCTTTCCGTAACGATGCCGTCAGTCTGCTTCGGGCTTTGGCCGTGGTGATGAAGTTGAGCCATTCCTCTTTGGGCGTTTGCGATTTGGAGGTGAGTATTTCCACTTGGTCGCCGCTATGCAGTTTTTGGTTCAGCGGTACTAACCGGTGATTTACTTTGGCGGCGATACAGTGGAAGCCGAGGTCGGAGTGCAGGGTGAAAGCCAAATCGAGCGCCGTGGCGTCTTTGGGCAATGTGATGAGCTCGCCTTTGGGCGTAAAGACAAATATCTCGGTACTGAACAGGTTGAGCTTTATCGTGTCGAGAAAATCGATGGCGTTGGGCTCGGGGTGTTCGAGAATGTCTTTGATGGTTTTCAGCCAGATGTCGAGTTCCGACTCTTCGTCGGAGTTTCCCACTTTGTATTTCCAATGGGCGGCGAATCCCCGTTCGGCGATCTCGTCCATTTTTTCGCTTCGTATTTGTACTTCTATCCAATTGCCGTCGGGACCCATGACCGTGAGATGCAGAGCTTTGTATCCGTTGGCTTTGGGGCGGCTCACCCAGTCGCGGGTGCGTTCGGGGTGCAGTTTGTAGATGTCGGTGATGACCGAGTAAATGGCCCAGCACTCTTTTTTCTCGTCGGCCTCGTTGGGACATTTGAAAATGATACGCACCGCATAGAGGTCGTAGACTTCCTCGAAAGGTATGTGTTTCGACTCCATCTTGTTCCAAATGGAATAGATGGATTTTACCCGGGCTTTCATCTCGAATTCGAGCCCCATTTCTTTGAGCTTCGCGACAATCGGCTTGGAGAAGTTGTTGTAGATTTGCTGGCGCGATTCTTCGGTCTCGGCGATTTTCTGCTTGATTTGGTTGTAGGCTTCGGGGTGTTCGTATTTGAAGGCGAGGTCTTCCAACTCGGTCTTTATGGCGAACAGTCCTAAACGGTGGGCCAACGGGGCATATATATAGAGTGTCTCGCCAGCGATTTTATATTGTTTGCTGGGGAGCATGGAACCGAGCGTGCGCATGTTGTGCAGACGGTCGGCCATTTTGATGAGGATTACCCGAATGTCTTCGGACATGGTGAGCAACAGCCGTCGAAAATTCTCGGCCTGAGCCGATGCTTGGTCGCCGAAAATACCGCCCGATATTTTGGTGAGCCCGTCGACGATGGATGCTATCTTTTTCCCGAAGTGGTTCTCGATGTCCTCGACGGTATATTCAGTGTCTTCCACTACGTCGTGCAACAGGGCGGAGCATATCGATGTAGAGCCCAAACCTATTTCCTGACTGACGATACGAGCCACGGCGATGGGGTGCAGTATGTAGGGTTCGCCCGAGCGTCGGCGTATTCCCTTGTGGGCTTCTTTGGCAAATTTGAACGCACGCTCGATAATCTCGACTTTCTTCCGGTGGTTGGAGTTGAGATATCCGTTGAGCAGTTCTTGAAATTTATCTTCGATAAGTTGCTCTTCGTTGGTGTATTGTTGATCGGACGTTTCCATAGTTCGAAATCTAAGAAAAACAAAGATAAAACAAGTCGGGAGCAAATGCAAATTTTATTCGAGAATTGAGGAGAATTGCCGAATCGGTGTGGCGAACCTGTCGATTTTCTTTTCAGAAAAACATTCTAATTTTCTCTCTACCGGTATTTTCTAATCCCTCCGTCACGTCGTGCCACCTCGTAATGCTACGGGACACGGCAGGGGGAGGGGATTGAAAGAGGCGTTTCAGTTTTTATAAGGATAGATTTTATACTTCTCCCCTGTGTTTTGCAACGCAGAATATAGGGGAGAGACCGAAGAAACAGTAGTTTCGAGGAGAGGGGTTGAAAGATTGTTGTTCATTCTTCTCAGCAGCGAGAAGAACGAACCAAGAAGCGCTGCCGCAGTTATCGGGCTTTTCGGCTCGTCGCCTCGGTCGTCGTCGGGGTCTGCGGAACTCGCTTCGCTCAAACAGTCCTCGCCCTTTTTCCTCCGTCTTCCTTGCGTCTTCGCCGCCCGATAAAGGCGGAATTAACCGGTTCTTTTTCCGGTTTTATTCAACTTTCTTTTTTAACCCCTCCGTCCTTCGGACACCTCCCCTATATTTTGCGTTGCAAAACACAGGGGAGGAGGGTGAGATTCAATATTTTTGCTCTACTGTCGTTTTAACCCCCTCGCCCTACGGGCACTCCCCCTATATTCCTTGTAGGAACACAGGGGGAGAGGATTGAAAAGCAGTTTTTCTCCCTATTTTACTGTGCAAAACACCCCGTAATGCCACGGGACACGGCAGGGGGAGAGAGGTGTTAGCTGCATAAAAATCACTTCTGAATTTCTACCAAGCCAAAATTTTTCTTACCTTACGAATCGCTCAACCCATCGGACCGGGAGAGGGTGTAGGTCGGTCTTTTTCCAATAAAACCGGGGCTGTCTGATGGAATAAAATCAGGCAGCCCCGTGCAATGAAATTTTTTGTTCCCCGTGATTAGATCGAGAGTTTTCTCAATGTGTTGAGCAATTCTCGGTCTATGGGTTTGTCGTTTTTGATAGCTTTATTGAAAGGAATATATTCTATTTCGTTGTTGCGGATACCGATCATGACATTGCGTTGATCTTCGAGCAGGGCATCGATGGCGGCCGAACCCATGCGGCTGGCCAGAATGCGGTCGTGCGCCGTGGGTGAACCTCCCCGTTGAATGTGTCCCAGAATAGTTACGCGGACATCGTATTGCGGGTACTCTTTCTGTACCCGTTCTGCCAAGTGCATGGCTCCACCGGTGATGGGGCTTTCGGCTACCAACACGATACTACTGTTTTTCGATTTGCGGAATCCGTTCTTGATGAGTTCTTCGAGTTGGTCCACTTCGGTCGAAATCTCCGGAATAATAGCTGCTTCGGCTCCCGTAGCGATGGCTCCGTTCAAAGCGAGGAATCCGGCATCGCGACCCATGACTTCGATAAAGAAAAGTCTTTCGTGGGACGTTGCGGTATCGCGTATTTTATCGACGGCATCCATAATGGTGTTCAGCGCCGTATCGTATCCGATAGTGGTGTCGGTTCCATAGAGATCATTGTCTATCGTTCCCGGCAATCCTACGATGGGATAGTTGTATTCGGTGGCGAAAATGCGCGCACCGGTCAATGTTCCGTCTCCTCCGATTACGACAAGGGCATCTATGCCTTCTTTGACGAGTGTGTCGTAAGCGACTTTTCGTCCTTCGGGCGTTTTGAATTCCTGACAGCGGGCTGTCTTCAATATCGTACCTCCCAACTGTATGATGTTACTTACGTTTTGCGTTTTGAAAGGGGTTATTTCTCCCGTAATCAAACCTTTATAACCTCGATAAATACCTTTTACCTCGAATCCGTTGTAGATGGCTGCACGGGTTACCGCGCGAATGGCCGCATTCATGCCGGGAGCATCGCCACCGGAAGTTAAAATACCTACACATTTAATTTGCGACATAACCTATATTGTTTAATTGGTAGCAAAGATAGTGAAAGGTGAATGTAGAAAAAAGAGCTTGCGCTAATTTTATGCCGCACCTCTTCCTATTTTTGCATTTTCGGCAAATATAGAAATTAAAAGTCAAATACCGGTACAGTAGAGATGACGATATTGTGAAGAAATGTTTTCGTAATACCGTCTCTTTTCTGTTTTTTTAGGGTCGAATGAACGATAATTTCTTGTCTTCTTCTGCAAATAGAATGGCCGTGTTTACCAGAGCCAGATGGGAATAGGCTTGGGGGAAATTCCCTAATTGTTCTTTGGTGTCGAAGTCCAAATCTTCGCTGAACAGACCCAAGTGATTGGAGCATTTCAGTATTTCGTCGAACAGGCAGCGGGCCTCTTCTTTTTCTCCTATGACGAAAAGAGCCCTCACGAGCCAAAAGGTGCATATCGTGAATGCCGAGGAGGGCAGTCCGAAGTCGTCTTTGCTGTTGTATCGGTACATCAAGCCTTTGTGTAACAACGCTTTTTTTATGGCTTTCACTGTTTGGTGATAACGAATATCGTTCGATTCGATGAAGCCGTAGGGTTCCATGAGGAGCAGGGAGGAATCTAAGGCCGTGTTTTCGTAGGTCTGGGAAAAACTGTGGATTTTTTCTTTCCAGCCGTGAGTCATCACATCGGTTTTTATCTTGTCGGCTTCTTTCTGCCAGCGTTCGATATATTTGTATTTTTTTAGCATATTGGCGATTTTCGTTCCCCGATCCAAAGCGACCCAGCACATTACTTTCGAGGAGACGAAATGCTGGCTTTCCCCTCTGATTTCCCAGATTCCTTTGTCCGGTTCTCTCCATTCCTCTTCGACTGTGGCGAGAATGCTCTTCACCATTTCCCACATGTCTTCTATCTCGTCTAACGTCCCCGGCATGAGTCGATAGTATTGGTAGATCAAGTCCATGAGATAACCGAACGAGTCGTTTTGCCTTTGGTGATAGGCATCGTTTCCTATTCTCACCGGTTTGGAGTTTTTATATCCGTCGAGGTGGTCCAGAATGATTTCTTTTAATTGCCTTTCTCCGCGAATGCCATACATGATTTGAAAAGACTCGTGCTTGGCGACGAAGGTGGATTGAATGAATTTCATAAATCTGCGAGCCGCTCCTGCATGCCCGATTTGGAAGAGGGTCTCGATGGACATGGATGCATCTCTCAACCAACAAAAACGATAGTCCCAGTTGCGGACGTCGCCGACGGTTTCGGGCAGGCTCGTAGTGAGTGCCGCCAATACGGCTCCGTTGTAATAAGACATTAACTTCAATACTAACAGACTTCGTTCTATAACGTCGTTGTAGAGCGAGTATTTTTTAGTCCGGTTCGTCCAGTTGAGCCAATAGACCAGTGTGCGGCAATATTCGAGCTTTTCCCGTTCGATGTCTATCGGAATCACCTTTTCGTTGTATGACAGCAGGAAAAATTCATCTCGTTGGAGCGTGATTTCCTTTTTTTGTTCGATGTCTTGTAAAGACAGGGAAGAGTATAGGTATTGTCGGTCTTTGTTCTCGGACGAACAATAAGTTTCGATGTATTCGTCGGTAATGTTGTGTATGACTTTTCCCCGTGCATAATCGGGAGCCGGATTGTAATTTACTTTAAACCGGGGTGTCCCTTTTATCCAACGGATATAACGATATATTTCTGCGGGCAGATAGTGCTCTTTTTCATAGGAACGGTAGCATGGCATGAAGTCGAGCACGACAAATTCTCCTTCGTCGGAAGAGAAATGGGTGGATAGTATATTGGTATGAGGTACATAAGATTGCGAGATGCGATATTCGTTCGACACTTCGAATCCGAAACAACCGCCTTTGTCCCTATCGAGCAGTGCCGCGAAGATAGAGGGCGAATCGAAGTCGGGAAAACACAACCATTCGATATTCCCTTTTTCCGATATGAGCGCTGCCGTCCGGCAGTTTCCAATTACACCATAGTTGAGGTTATTCATCGGTTTTATTTTAAGTTTAATAGTTCTTTAAAGAAATGTAATGCGGAGTTCAATCCTTTTCGGACTTTATCGTTGGTCGATGACTCACCCGAAATATTTACCAATGTTTGCAACAGAGGAAGGACTTGTTCCTGCGATGGCAAGTTGTATCTGGCGGTTTCGGAGACGTAGCCCACTTTTATGGTTGCCGCATTTTTGGGCAGGGCCTTGAACATATCTTCGTCGGTGGTGTCGTCGCCGATAGCCAGAATAAAATCGTAATATTCTTTTTTGAGTTGGCGGGAAACTTCCGAGCCTTTGTTGTAATCGGGCGATTTTATTTCGATCACTTTGTCTCCCTGAATGATTTGCAATTTCTGTTGTATACAGATAGAAACAAGTTCGTTGGCTAATTGTTGGGCTCGCAAAGTTCCCAGCCAAGCATCGCTTTCCCGATAGTGCCATGCGATGGCGGTTTCTTTGACTTCCAGACGCGAACGGGGTGTTTTCGCTACGAATAGTTTGAGGATAGATAACAAACCTGCGCTCCATACCGGTTTGTTGATGTTTTTGTGCCATAGCCCGTTTTCCCGATAGAATGCTCCATGCTCCGCAGCTATCGAGACCGGAAGGTTTCCCAGCCATTTTTCCAATGTGAAGTGATCGCGTCCGCTATTGATAACGATGTGGTTGTCGGAGTCTTCACAAAGTTTTTGTAGCGTTTCTATGAGTTCGGGCGTCGGCTCGGCATCTTCGGGGCGGGGTTTGAGAGCCGCCAATGTTCCGTCGTAGTCCAAAAGAATGAGCCGTTTTTTCGCTCTATTGTACTCTTGTTTGATAGTGCCTATCGCGTTTGCTGTAATCTGTTTTTTGCGGAAGGAGATGTTCTTGCGGCAAATATCGTTCCACTCGTCGGTAAAGTCGGCAGCCCATTTGTCGACGGTTTGGGTCGAGATGATTTTCTGCATGTTTTGCAGCCGTCGCAACTGTTCCTCTACGGGCATTTCCAATGCTTGACAAATTGCCCGTTCGATTTGTCCCGTATCATTGGGATTGATTAACAGAGCGTCGGTCAATTCGACGGCTGCTCCTGCCATTTCGCTGAGAATCAATACACCGGGATTTTCGCTTTTGGCGGCTATATATTCTTTGGCTACCAAGTTCATACCGTCCCGGAGAGGGGTCACAAGCGCTATGTCGGCCATGTGGTACATGGCTGTCAGTTCCTCGAAAGAAAATCCGTGATAGAAATAATATACCGGAGTCCAATCCATCGTGGAATACGCCCCGTTGATGGAGCCTATTTCTTCGTCTATTTTGGTCTTTAATTGGGCGTAACTGCCTACGTGGTCGCGCGAGGGGACTATGATCATAGCCAGAGCGACCTTGCCATGATATTCGGGGTGATGTTCGAGGAAGGCGGCGAAGCCTCGCAGCCTGTGCAGGATTCCTTTACTGTAATCGAGGCGGTCCACGGAGAGAATCAACTTGTGATCTCCGAACAGTTTTCTCGTGCGGTCGACCGCTTGACGGACTTCCGGTTGTGTAGAAGCATTGTGGTACAGGTCGTAATTAATCCCCATAGGAAGGGCATCTATTCGTACGACCCGATTGCCTAACTGTATTTCGTCCAATTTGAAATTCATGCGCAGCACACGTTCTGCCGCACTGATAAAGTGCCGCATGTAGTCGTGAGTGTGAAAAGCTATGAAATCGGCTCCTAACAGACCTTTGAGAATCTCGGCCCGTTCGGGCAATATGCGGAAAAGTTCATAGGACGGGAAAGGTATGTGATGAAAATAGCCTATGCACAAGTCGGGAACGGCTTCTCGAAGCATACCGGGCAATAACATCAGTTGATAATCCTGTACCCATACTTTATCTTCGGGGCCTATCAGCCGGCAGATGGTTTCGCAGAACCGTCTGTTTACTTCTCGGTAGGCTTGCCAGAAAGTGTCCTTGTACAATGTATAGGCAAAGAAATAGTGGCACAGCGGCCAGATGGTACTGTTGCTGTAACCTTCGTAATAATTTTTTATCTGGGTGTCGGACAGGAATATGGGGTGAAAGTTTAGTTCTTCCAATTTTTCCCCGATCGCTTGTTTGTCGCTATCATTATCCACACAAATTCCCGGCCACCCGATCCAATGCTTTTCGTAAGCAGTTTGAAGAGAATCGAGCCCCGTTGCCAGTCCGCCTTCGCTTCGGGTGAATGAAAACGTTCCGTTTTTTTCGCTTACCTTGACCGGCAGTCTGTTTGATATGATGTAGAGTTTCATATCTCTTGCACGACAAATGGCAGACCATTTTTGTGGGGATATGATTAAATTGTTGATTATTATGGTGATAGTCGGTTTTTCGGAGCGCAAATGCCTTTCATTTTGATAAACTATTTACCGAAATGAAAGGTAGGGGTAGAATCTATTTTTGTATAGAGTATCGGAGTAAACTTATCCGGGCTGAGCCGGATTATGCTTGCTTTTGGGTATTCACAGAAATACGGTCGGTCATCGGGTGGCGGTAGAGCCGGTCGTTTCCAATAACCGGGTTATGTATTCTTGGACTTCGGTCATGAGCCAGCGGGGGGTGGAGGTAGCTCCGCAGATACCTATGCTCTCTTTTCCTTCGAGCCATGTGGGGTCTATTTCACTGATGTCGGAAACGAGTCGGGATTGGGGATTGACTTGCAGGCATTCTCCGAAAAGCACCCGTCCGTTGGAGCTCTTTTTCCCGCAAACGAACAGGATAAGGTCGTGTCGGCGTGCAAACTCCCTGATATTGGGAATGCGGTTGGCGACTTGCCGACAGATGGTGTCGAACGATTCGAATTGTCCGTCGGGTTTCAGCTGTTTTATCTCGTCGACGATGTGGCGGAAGCCTTCTACCGACTTGGTTGTCTGGGAATAGAGCAACAGTTTTTTGCGGAGGTCTATCTTGTCGAGGTCTTTGTCCCCCTCGATGACGACGGCTTTGCCGTGGGTCTGTCCCACCAGTCCGTTGACTTCGGCGTGTCCGGTTTTGCCGTAGATAACGATTTGCGCCTCTCCGGGAGGGTTGGAATCGTATGCGGTTTTGATTTTACGTTGCAGTTGCAACACGACGGGGCAGGTGGCATCGATGATTTCGATGTTGTTCTCGGCGGCGATTCGGTAGGTTTCGGGAGGTTCGCCGTGGGCTCGCAGCAATACTTTCACGTCGTGCAACTGTTTGAGTTGCCCGTGGTCTATGGTGATGAGCCCTTTGGCTTTGAGTCGTTCCACCTCGTTGCTGTTGTGTACGATGTCGCCGAGGCAGTAGAGCCGTCCGGTGCGGTCGAGTTCTTCTTCGGCTTTGCGGATAGCCGTGACTACACCGAAGCAGAAACCCGAATGTTCGTCTATTTCTATGCGTGCCATAACCTGTCTCCTTTCTACCTTTGCGGGTGATTATCGAAGTTTGTCGACGGTTTCTCTGTACCGGGTCATGAGCCATGCGTCCTGCTCGGCGATTGTCATGTGGGAATTGTCGAGCTCTATGGCATCTTCGGCTTTGCGCAAAGGGCTTTCTTTACGGGTCTGGTCGATGAGGTCGCGTTTGTTGATGTTGGCGACCACTTCGTCGAAATCGACATCGATACCTTTCGCCCTCAGTTCGTCGACGCGTCGTTGTGCCCGGGTCTCCGCCGAGGCCGTGACGAATATTTTCAGTTCGGCATGTGGGAATACGGTCGTGCCTATATCGCGTCCGTCCATGACGATGCCTTTCCGTTCGCCCATTTTTTGCTGTGCGGCGACCATCGCCGTGCGCACGAAAGGTATGGCACTAACGGGGCTTACCTTATCGGATACTCGCATGGAGCGAATTTCACGCTCTACGTCGATTCCGTTTAGAAATGTGTGTGTCATACCCGTTTCGGGATCGGGGCGGAAATCGATTTGAATGTCGTCCATGAGGGACCTCAGCGTATCGGTATCGACCGTGTCGCCGTCGATGAGACCGTGGTCGAGGCAGTAGAGGGTGACGGCGCGGTACATTGCGCCACTGTCGATATAAATGTAGCCTATGTTCCGGGCAAGAGCTTTCGCCATCGTACTTTTCCCACACGACGAGAAGCCGTCGACGGCGATGATTATCCGAGGTTCAGGTTTATTCATAAGCGTTTATTTTTTGAATTCGAAAAGATTGGTCGAGAGGTTGACCATGAGCGTGGTCGCTCCCGTGTGTTGTTGTGCGAGGGCGACACCTATGCCGAACATGCGGACTTTGATTCCACCGCCTATGCTGAATCCGGAGAGAAAGTTACGGTGAGCGGTGCGCATGTCGGTGCGGGTTTTGTAGTTGTACCCCACTCCTATGTAAATGCGGTCGGTGGGAAGGAACTCCACGCCGAAAATGAGGTGGCGGAAAAGGTTGTCCACGAATCCGCTTTTTTCGACGATTTCGTCGCTCCCGGTGTAAGAGCTGCTTTCGATGGCGGGATAGGGAAGTTTCCACCTTGTGAGGTTACGAGCGGTGACCGACACCCGTATGGGCGCATGTTCGAGGCTTTGCGTATAGCCTATCTGCAAATCGAACGGCATGCGTTCGAATGTGTCGTTGTAACGTTTGATTTGTCCACCCAGATTGCGTGCTACCAGCGAGAGCGAGAGGTCGTTGTCTGCGTTGTAGTAGTTGAGGCCGAGATCGACGGCAAGCGCCCAAGAGGTGTATTGTTCGTAGGAGGAGTAGATGACTTTGGCATTGACTCCGCCCCGCAAGGTCGTGGTGATGTCGTGGGCGTAGATACCGTTGAAAACGATGTCTTTGGGTGAAAATTCACCGGTGATCACGCCGGTTTCGTCGGCACTTTTCATTTTGCCGTACCCGTAGTATTGTATGCCGGCCGCCCATGCTCCCCGTTCTCCGGCCGCCTTTCCGAAAGTGGCTCCTGCCAGATTGATTCTCCCGACGTATTTCATGTAGTTCAGCCCGAGTTGCAAATCCGATTCGGGTCCCATCAGAGCCGGGTTTTGATTGACGAGGTTTATATCTTCGTCGATGACGGATATATTGGTTCCTCCCAACGTATAGGCGTGGGTAGAGGTGGGGATATTGAGAAAGTCGAACGAGCTTTTCCCCTCTTGTCCCCTCCCGGCGAAGCATGTAGTGACAGTCGCCAGAAGAACCGTTATATATCGAAACGTATGTGTCATAATTGTTTTCGGGTTTCAAAGATAGCCAAAATTCCCGGTCGGCAGAAGGTCGCGTGATTGAATTTTGCTTTCGGCAGAATGGTTCCCGATGATTTATTAACGGGAAAAAGGGCAATAAAGTATGTGGCGGAACGAGTTTGTATCGGAACTTTATTCGTATTATATTGTGAGTTATGTTTGCTCGGCTCGATGGAAATCGTTAATTTTGAACTCTGTTCTATGTAAAACATAAAAATTTTCAAGTAGTTTATGGAAAAACTGCAAAGATATTTCGATGCGATAGAAGCTGAACTTTCGAAGATAGAATATGCCGCCGAACCCGATGGATTGTATGCTCCCGTGCGTTATGAGTTGTCGTTGGGCGGTAAGCGCGTGAGGCCTTTGTTGACGCTGCTTGCCTGCGAGATGTTTGCGGGCGATTATCGTCGGGCATTGAATGCGGCGGTGGGGTTGGAAGTGTTTCACAACTTCACGCTGTTGCATGACGATGTGATGGACAAAGCCGACGTGCGCCGTGGTAAACCTACGGTGCATAAGGTGTGGGACGAGAATACGGCCATACTTTCGGGCGATGCCATGGAGATCATCGCTTTCCGTTATATCGCCCGCACGGAAGCTCCGCACACGGGGGCTGTCGTCGAGTTGTTCCTGAAAACGGCTCTTGAAATTTGCGAGGGTCAGCAATACGACATGGAATTCGAGCGTCGGGACGATGTGACCGAGGCGGAATATATCGAGATGATTCGCCTGAAAACAGCCGTGCTGTTGGGGGGGGCGTTGAAGATAGGGGCGATTATAGGCGGAGCGAGCGAGACGGATGCGGATTGTATCTACCGTTTCGGCGAGTCTTTGGGGCTGGCGTTCCAGTTGCAGGACGATTGGTTGGACGTGTATGGCGACCCTGCCCGTTTCGGGAAAAAGATAGGAGGCGATATTCTGAATAACAAGAAAACGTATATGCTCATCAATGCCCGGCAACGGGTCGAAGGGAAAGATGCCGAGGAGTTGTCCCGCTGGTTGGGCGCGGCCGAATACGATCCTTCCGAGAAGATAGCTGCTGTGACGGCGTTGTACGACCGTGCCGGTGCGGGCGATTTGTGCCTGCGGCAGGTCGACGAATACAGTCGTCGGGCGATAGAGGCTTTGCTGCAAATCGGGGTGGACGAAGCGGCGAAGCAGCCTTTATACGATTTGGCGAATTCATTGATAAAACGAGATCACTAAAATTTTTCAGAAACAATGCCTTACCGCCGGTTACCGAATACAGACAAAGCCCGCCTTACCGCTCTCGAAAAAGCGGTGGCGATGGAGCACGAGTGCGATGTGGACAAGCAGGCGGCTTCGTATAAAACGCTGAACGAGGCCCGCGCACTTTTGAGACGCTTCAAAAGTGCCGTCGGGCAGTTCCAGTATTGCTATACGGCTCAGGCCGAGGCCAACCGACAATATCAGTCGCATTTGAAGACGGCCCGGTTGTACATCTCGCATTTCATACAGGTGCTTAATTTGGCAGTGTTGCGTAACGAGGTGCGCAAGGAACACAAATTGTTTTACGGGCTCGACCCCGAAGATTTTGCCGTGCCCGAGCTGACCGGCGAGAAGCACATTCTCGTTTGGGGAGAACGTCTCATCGAGGGGGAACGCGAACGGGTGTCGCACGGGGGTGCGCCTATTTATAACCCTACGATCGCGAAAGTGACCGTGCATTACGATATTTTCAAGGAAGCCTATCGGGAACAACAGAATTATAAACTGAATACGACTCGTTCCCAGTCGGGGTTGGATGCCTTGCGCGAGGAGGCGGACCGGATTATCTTGGATTTGTGGAATCAGGTGGAAACGTATTACGCCGATCTCCCTGCCGAAATACGTTTGAACCGTTGCCGGGCTTACGGCGTAGTATATTATTACCGCAGTGGAGAAAAGCGACCCGAAGATGATTGATACTCACACGCATATTTATCTGGAAGAGTTTGACGAAGACCGTGTCGAGGTGGTGCGCCGCGCCCGTGAAGCGGGAGTCGAACGGGTGATATTGCCCAATGTCGATTTCGACACGGTGCAAGCCATGCATGCCACGAACGATTTGTTTCCCGGTTATTGCCGTATGGCGATAGGGCTACACCCCACGTCGGTGGAGGACGATTATCGGGAGCGGCTTGGACAGGTGAGAGAGCTGCTTTTCTCCGGGGAGTATTGCGCCGTGGGCGAGATAGGGCTCGATTTGTATTGGGACAAGACCTATGCCGAGGAGCAGAAAGAGGCTTTCGTGGTGCAGACGGGGTGGGCGGCAGAGTCGGGTTTGCCGGTGATTATTCATTGCCGGGAGGCATTCGACGAAATATTGGCTCTGTTGCAGTCGGGCAGAGTGCCGGCATTCCGAGGGGTGTTCCACAGTTTCACGGGGTCGGCCGAACAGGTGCGTCTGCTGAGGGGAACCGGTGACTATTATTTCGGGATAAACGGCATCGTTACTTTCAAGAACGCTCATCTTGAAGATATGGTACGAGAAGTGGGCATCGGGCGTATATTGCTCGAAACCGATGCCCCGTATTTGGCTCCCGTGCCTTATCGGGGCAAACGGAACGAACCTTCGTATTTGCCTTATATGGCGAAGCGAATAGCCGAAATTCTGGATATTACGACTGCCGAGGTGGAGGAGGCTACCTCGGCCAATGCTGTGCGATTGTTCGGAGAAGGGTGATTCCCGGATAATGGGAAGAGTCGGCTTTCATGCTATGCATAGGGGGAATGTGTTTCATGGGGCTTTCCTCGAAAATAATTCCCGAATTTTGTTTGAAGAGGGTTAAAACAGTCGTTTGGAGCCGAGGCATGAAAAAAAGGCGTGAAATATTTGGGGAAATGTAAAAAAAAGCATAAATTTACGGAGAGACACAAAATCACGATACTATGAAAAGACCCCTCCGCTTTTCAATGAGTTTGTCTATACTCTTTTTGTCGCCCATGTCGGCGATAGTGTCGGCTGCCGTCGATATTCCTTTGAGTTTGTCGTCTGAAAAAAATTATATCGTGGAGGTCGTTCTTCCCGGCGGCAGTACGTCAGCGAATATAGAGGACGGCCGGATAACTGCCGAAGGGGCTTCGCAGGCGCTTGCGACCGTGGTCTATTATGACGGGCTGGGTCGTCCCGAACAGACTGCCCGAGTGGGTTTCACGGCAACGGGCGCCGACCTGCTGTCCACAGTCGGTTACGACGAGGCCGGGAGAGAATATCGTCAAGGGCTTCCCACACCCGTATCGGGGAACAACGGCTGTTATGTGAATCCTTCTACATACGGGCAGACGGCTCAAAGTTATTATGGAGACACATATCTCTATCGGGAGACTTTGTACGAAAACTCACCGTTGAGCCGGACAGTCGGTGTGAAAAATCCCGGAGCTGTTTGGAACGCTCACCCGAAGACTGCTGCATATCGGTGCAATACGGCAGGAGAGGTCGTTCTTTTCCGAATTTCGTCCGATGGGGTACAACGAGTGGGGCGGTATACCCCGGGTGCTCTTTATGTTACTCGCGAAACCGACGAGGACGGAATTTGGCAAGAGAGTTTCACCGATAAATCGGGTCGAGTGGTTATGGCCCGTCAGGGAAACGGTTATGACACTTACTACATTTATGACGACCACGGCAGGCTGTGCTACGTACTGCCCCCGATGGCTGTGGACGGAATGTATAATACCGGCAATTATCCCGACAGCCACACTCTTTTGCAACAGTATGCCTATCTCTATAAATACGACGACCGGGGGAACTGCATAGGGAAGCGTTTGCCCGGTTGTAAATCGATACAGATGATTTACGATAGGGCTAATCGATTGGTCATGAGTCAGGACGGCAATCAACAGATCGGAAGCCTCTGGACCATAACCAAATATGATGCCCTCTCCCGAGTGCTGTATACTTATGAGACGGATCCGTTGCAGAGTCCACCGGACTTGTATCGGTATTGCAGGGAAAGGAGGTTTGTCGAGGAACGTGCCGATAGTTATACTGCGTGGCCGGGTATGGGTTATACCCTCAGGATTCTGCTGCCTGCCGCCAATGATTACCGGTTGCTCACGGTCAATTATTACGACGACTATTCTTTTTTGTACATCGAGGGGACGGCAGCTTCGCAGCTTGCCTATCGGAGTAAGGAGGGATATGGTGCGGCTTATTCCTCGGCCAAAGGTTTGCTGACCGGGACGCAGGTGTTCGACTTGACGGACAGGAGCAAATATGCGATTACCGTTTATTATTACGATGAATATGGCAATCCCGTGCAGACACGCACTCGGCATGTATCGGGCGATTATGAAATGACTTATGCTCAATGCGACCTTTCGGGAAATATTCTTGAATCATACACGGAACATTTGGATTCCCGGGGGCGTTTATCGGTATCGGAGTCCGTAGAAAATACTTATGACCGCTCGGGACGCCTCACCCGCACCGATTATACGGTTAACGACTCTTTGTCTACCGATTGGAGATATGAATACGACGAGTTGGGACGGATATCCGGCAAAAGTATCGACGGAGGACTGACGCATGCTAAATATCGGTATAATTTGCAGGGTTGGATCACTCGGATAGAAGATGTCGATTTCGTGCAGAATTTGTATTACGAAAGCCTTATGGGAAACTATGGGAAAGTTCGTTACAACGGAAATATATCGGCGATGAATTGGACATATCGCACCGATACCGACACGATTGTGAACGGCTATCGCTTCACTTATGATGCCCACGACCGGCTGGCTTCGGCCTATTCGGTGACGGGCAGTGATTTTTCTAGCGGCCGCTATCATGTCGAGTATGAATATGACAAGCATGGTAATATGGTAAATTTGTATCGCAATGGGGGAAGGGGCGGAATGATAGACGAGATGAACTGGTCTTATGAAGGGAATAGGGTAGTAGAGATTACCGATATGATGGGAGAACAGGGGCGATACGACATGAAAGAATATCGGGATTATAACTATAATGGACTCGATTATTTTTACGACCCCAACGGAAATATGACGGCCGACCTCGACCGGGATATTGTCGCCATACGATACAATTTGCTGAACCAGCCCGACACCGTGCAGTTCCGCAACGGGTCGGCTATCGTGAATTATTACACCGCCGACGGCAAGAGAACCGGCAGTAAATACCTCACACCACTGACAACGGTCGTTATCCCTGCGGGGCAGACCTTCGGCAGTACATCGGGGACTGCGGCCATGAGCAGTCATGTTACGGCACGTCGGGGTTCTTTGGAATATGCGGGAGCCGATTTCGAGAGCGATACCCTGATACGAATTCATAACGGCGACGGCTATTTGGATTGTTCGGAACAAGATTTCCGGTACTTCGTGCGGGATTATCAAGGGAATATCCGCACCGTCTACGGCAGTGCGCTTAAAAATTTGAAATTTATAGAAATCGACAAACCACCCCGCCACCTTGCTACCGTCCCCTTCGATTGGTTCGACAGAGGCGACATGCAGTATATCGAACTTCAAAAAACCGTCACCTACCAACGTATGCAATACTATCCTTTCGGTCTTCCTTATGAAGCCCATTACCAGCCCGAAGAGCAGCCGTACAAATACGGAGGAAAGGAGTTTATAGAGCTGCACGGCTATGACAGTTACGACTTCGATGCCCGTATGTATTATCCGGCTCTCTGCCGATTCACCACTATGGATCCTCTCTGCGAGAAATATTATTCCATCTCGCCCTATGCCTATTGTAATAATAATCCGGTGAATTATGTAGACCCGGACGGGAAATTTCTACAATTTGCCGAAAATGTTTCAAAAGAGTTCAAAGAATATTTCAAAATCGCAGTTGAATATTTGAATCAACATAATGCCGCTGGGAAAATGGCTGATCTTCATGCTTCTAATGAAACTTATTATATCGCCGAATCTTTTGATGGGCATTATTATTTCCCTGAATCAAGAACCATAAAATGGGCTCCTAAACTAGGACTTCTCACAAACGAACTCGTAGAGCTTTCTCCTTCTACTTTATTAAATCACGAAATAGATCATGCATGGAGACATGATAAAGACCCTCAAGGGCAAAGACAAGATAGAGAAAAGCCTTCTCAATATGGAAACAAAGAAGAAGAGCGTGTAATAACTGGTTATGAAAGACAGACAGCTATTGCATTAGGAGAAATAGAATCAGAACAAGTCACACGATTAGATCACGAAGGGACCCCTCACACAACTTCGGGACCTACGCAAAGAGATTGGTTTTATCAAAAATGATACATTATGAAAAGATATATAGCCTTGCTTTTTTTATTTTGTCCGTTACTTGCCTTTTCTCAAATAATATGCGAAAAAGCCGACAGTATAAAGATTAAACATTTCTCTTTTGATGTTTATACGGCATTTAACACCCCAAGGCGATTGTTTGATAATCATTTTGAAAAAGGGAAAGGTTCTTATCCCTATTTCCTTAAAAAATTATCCTATTCAGAGATCCAACAACTCTGTCAGAATCTACTGCGACTAAATGTTCTTCCCGATTCTCTGATAAAAATAAGACCGTATGATTGTATGAAAAAGACCTTAACAACAAAACGAGGGAATACCGTAGAATTAGATATAGATCCCCTTGATGTAAGAGGAAAAATTGAGATTTACTCGCAGGGTAACCTTTTAGTAATTTGGTATGACGAAAGATTTGTGGATATAGGAAATAACAGGTACTATATGTCAAATAATTTGAAGAGAATGTTAAACTTTTGGTTCGACTAATTGGGAAAGTTATGATGTAATATAAAATAAGAGGCGACGGAAATGCGACAGCTTTATTTACATATTCCGACCTACAAAATATATTTTGTAGGTCGGAATAAAAATAAAAACAGTTGTAAAACAAGCAGAAAATAATTATGAAGAAGAGGAGAACCCGTGAAGTATTATTAATGGTATTGTTCTTTTGTTTGACAAATATTGCTTTTGGTCAAATACAAACAAAAACAGATACGATATTGTGCCATAACAAGAATCTGATTATCGAGTATCCAGCAATCCACAAAATTAATGTTGTCAATTATGAAGAGGGTTATTTCAAAATAATAAATTGCGTTTTAGATTCTGCTGCAATAATAATACATTGTGGAAGTATGATAAATTTACCTTTGACAGATTTGTCGGATAAAATAATATGTAGTGAATTTGTACTGGGTAAAGATGTTCGTAGTATAAGAGGGTACTATATGACAGATAATGGAAAAAAATATTTTAGAGAAGATAATTATTTCAAATATGGTATTGCCATTGTCTATGAGCATGTAGGAGAAACAAAATTGAAATCTTATGAACATTTTTTCAATGACATAAAAATACAATAAAAACACTGCCTATGAATAGCATTCGTTTTTATTTGGTCATTTTACCTTTAATACTAACGTGTTGCAATAACATAGGCTCTAAAAAGGCAGGCAATAGCGATAACATTGTGCCGACATAACTGATACGATACGACAAGAACAATTAGATAACGGTGGAATGGAAACAGTCAAATAAGAACTGTCTTTTGAGGGAAAGAAAATATTTGGTTTTGATGTAATTAGAATGGATTTTATATAAATGATTATTAATATCTTATGTTAAGGACTTACGAAAACCGGTATGCCGAGCAGCTCGACATGGTGTATAAGGGGAACCGGCTGACGAAAGTCTCGAAAAACGGTGACCCAAATCTCGAGTATGATTTTCAAGGATATCCTTTTGGGAGTGCAGAAAGTAGATACTATTAGAATCGTTTTGCTTGTAATAGAATAATGTTTATTATGGTAATTTGTTAATATACAGGTTGCGGTGAAAATGAAATCTTTATTTTTATTGTTTTGTGTAACTGGTGTTCTTCTCTCTTGCCGGCAAACAAAGAAGGGGCAAGATTTTACCTTTCGAGAAGATGTGGCTTATATTCTTGATACGATTATTGCGTCTAATCCGAAAGGAGACGTGTATGAATTATATATCAATACAGTCGATTCGGGAAATTCAATTTTGCTATTTTATATGGGAGAAAAAGCCCCCTTGTTTCCTTTGGAATACGGGCAAACGCCATCATTATTGCAAGTGAGGATATCGCATGCGGTTGTTGATATTTACTCGGGAGTGGAAAAATATCTTTTCCAACAATCATTGAGAAAAGTTGAAACTGTTCAAAGAGGAGAGGAAGAATCGGGTCGGAATGGTTGGATTATAGAAGATAGAGCGGGAACGTTGACATGCCGTCCGTTCATTTCGGGTTATCCTTTTATAGCCCTTCCTCTTGAAAATTGTGATGAATTTTTACCTCCGGTAATAATGGAAATTGAATAAAGGTCTAGTTTTAAAATTAAAGTCGGAAATAAAATGAAAAAGCTTATTTTGGTTTGTATGTCGTGTCTATTTTTATTTTCTTGCCGACAAACAGAGAAGGTATCGGATATCACTTTTCGGGAAGATATAGCTTATATTCTCGATACGATTATAGCATCCAATCCCGAGTTGAACGTGTGTGAGTTATATATCGATAAGATAGATCCTTTTAATTCCAATTTATTGTTCTATATGGGACAAACGCCACTGTCGTTGTGGCAGTATAGTAGCACTCCCGCACTGTGGCATGTAAAAGTCGGGACGAAGCAAGTGGGTGTTTGTTCAGGAGTGGAAAAATATATACGGCAAGTTTCTGACTCGTCTTTAAAAAAGAATAGAGATTTTTCGAAAATTTCTCATGGAATGTATTGGATTATAAAAGAGCGGGGGGAGATAGATCATAGTAAAAGTGGGTTAAGTCCACACTTTATCCAAAGAATGGAATGTTATCGGGTGAAAGAGAGTGACTTTTTTGTCGAGTATATAATGCAGGAAGATTCGATATTTTCTTGGTAGAATTATTTTTATATAAAATAGATATGAAACGGTTGTTTTTTGTAATGATGACGTTAATGTTTATGTACTGTGTAGTAAAGCGGAAGGAAAGGCTATTTATATAGATTCGGGGGGGGAAATGGAGAGGTAATCGTCCATACACGACCCGACACCCTTTTCTCCAATAAGTTTCAGTGTGATTAAATTGGGCTCATCGCTAAAAGAATAGATATGGTTTGTACGACACCGGGAAGAAAGGGAGATACCCCCTTCACAGAATTGAGCGTTGGAAATTGGATTATATCAAAGTCCTGTGTGAAAAAATAGAGTCCTGATGTATGGTTATGTAAAAATATAAGATTGGGAGTTATGAAAAAGAGCGTGCTATTGCTGTTTTTTGCCGGTTGTGTGGCGACAGGCATTTTTGGAATCGGTCGTAAGATCCCGATGAATCGGGTGAATGATTTGGGGCAGAGGGAAGGCTATTGGAGAGATTCTCTTGGCGAAGGAATCACACATGAACTATATTATAAAGGCGGTAAAAAAGATGGATTATTTAAGTGCTTTTCTCGTAATGATTTGTTTGTATTAGGGGAATACACAGCGGATAATATATCCGGCACATGGTATGTATTTGGAGATGAAGGAGAGCTGGTCTATACTCTCGATTCGATAGAACTCAATAAGGACAGTATATATACGGGGTATTGCCGAATTTTCTGTAAATATAAATGTCATAGTATTGATTATTATCCAAGTGGAGCCGTTAAGAGCGAAGGATATATGGTGTGCGACGAAGATTTTATGGTTGATTTTTTGGAAATCGGGGAGTGGAAATATTACGACGAGTCCGGGAATTTGATAAAGACAAAAGACTACGGCGACCGACGGACTCCATAGGAGGAAGACATCAAGGGGTATTATGGATTTTTGTTTATAATAAAAACTCTTTTTTATACGATTAAATTTGTTCTATCGGTAAAAGATAAGCTATGAGGACACGATTAAATAAAACGCTTTGTATGATCTTGATGGTGACATTGCCTATTGTAGCGCATGCGCAGGACGAGGAATATTTAGTAAATAAGATGCCCGATATAAGTATGACGTCGCCATTGTCTTCCCAGTTCAACAGATTTGAGTTCTATCCGGTGTCCAAAGCGACAGGGGTAGTGGATATCAGCATTCCTTTATTCTCGATACCTATGCCGGACGGCGGTTCACTGCCGTTCAGTATAGCCTATCACGCATCGGGAATCAAAGTGGAGGATCCGGTGGGGATTCTCGGTTACGGGTGGAGTTTGTTGCCGGGACTGCGAGTTACACGAAAGAGTTTCGGGAAAATAGACGAAATGTGTAAACCGGAGAAAATACCGGATAATCCCTATTTGATACACCCTGATTCTGTCGCTTATTGGGCTTCACCGACAACAGATTTTGAATGGTCGTGGGGCTATGACGGCGAGCATGATATCTTTACTGTAAATACATTGAGCGGGAGTTGCAGTTTCATTATCGAGACGAAAGCCAATGGTTACAGCGTACGTCAAATTAAACAATCACCGTTGCGGATAGAGGTCATCGGGTTAAAACACAGGCCGATCGTGGGATTTAAAGTGACCGATACAAACGGGGTGGTTTATTGGTATGGTGATAGGGTGAACGAACCTCGAAATTTTGTGGTTTGTACGACCACCGAGAATCCGTTAGATGTAGCTTATGTGTTGCGGAAAATAACTTATCCCACGGGGCAGGAGATATTGTTTCATTATAAACCGGTAACAATAAAGTCATTTGCCCGATATCACAACGCTACATTTGTTAAGGCTGAACTTAGTTTTGATTTTGAACATAAGAGTATAAGTGAATTTCAACATGTTGAAAATTATAGGATGAGTTATGACAAGGGTTTGACATCGATCGAGTTCCCTTTGGGGCGTGTGGAATTCAGTTATAATAATAACCCTTCGCGAGCTGAGATATTGAAGCAAATAAAGGTCTTGAACAAGGATGCGAAAGTTATCCGTCGGGTTGATTTTTATTCCGACCTGACAACCGATTTGTTGGGTTCGGTTTCGGTAACCGGCGATGGGACTTATCGATTCAGCTACAATACGCAGTCTTTTGAGAATGTTTATGCGCAAGACAAATTCGGATATTATACCGGGGAGGTGAATGCTGGGATAAATAATTTGTTCCCTCGGTATATTGTACAATTATTAGATAGTATCCAAAGTGTCGGTTGTGGAGATGGGCATTCCGAAGAATCAGCTATGAAAGCGAAGATATTGGAGAAAATTGTTTACCCGACAGGCGGTTATACGACTTTCGAGTACGAAATGAATCGAGCATTGAGCGTGTCGGAAATGACTGGCGATTCGACCGATATCACTTGCGGTTTACGTATCAAACGATTGAGTCAATATGATCCGAGTTCGGGTCAAGAGATAACCAAAAGTTACAAATATGGCTCCAATGAATCGGGATATGGAAGTATTATCGTGGATACATCGGACTGGGGATATGTCTCGGAAAGGACTCAGAAAGTGATCAATATAGTTGATCCTATCGAGAATCCGGAAGGATCGGGAGAGCCTTCTGTATTAGACGCTCATTGGGTAATCGTGAGTGAGAAAAATGCCAATATTACATTGTTTAACGATAATTGCATGGTGTGGTATGACGAGGTGGCGGAATATACGAGTACCGGAGGGAAAACTGTCGAACGGTATGATTATTTATACGACCAATCCAATGCATCGGGAAATAAGGCCATTTATTGGAGTGCTCTGATCGATACTCCGCATCTGATAGACCGCAAAATATACAAGGGAGATCGATTGCAGGAACACACTATTTATAAATACGCCGATAATAACCAGTATATACAGGGTATTCTGGTGAATACAAAAACTTTGTTCGTGGGTAGAACAGGTAAATGTGGGAGTGGACATAATGTATATTGTTTTTCGAAGGCGGCATTTACCGATATATTTAAACCGAGTGTGCTTTATGAAAATACTTCGAGCTCTCAACAGATAGATTATGAAGTGATTGCGTATCCTATTTATGTGGGGTTACAGCATTTGGATTGGACGATAACCAAGCGTTATGACGATAGCGGCGAAACGTTTTTCGAAACGGCGGAATTATATACATATGACGATCGGGAACGGTTGTTCAACGTGCGGGAAAAACGGGTATATACCAGCGAGGGAGACAGTGTCGCATCGAGGTATTATTATTCTTCGGATAATTATGCTGGATATCCGCAGCTTGTGAGAGAAGCGATGGAAGCCGGCAATTGCATCACTTCGCCTATTGTGCGAGAATATGTGAAATACAAAGGCGATATCGAGTATGATAAAATCTATACCGAACAGATTCTATACGGAAAAATAAACAACGATACGTCTGTTGTGCGTCCTGTATCGTATTTTTATCGTGATGGAGGGAACAATGCGTTTGAGAAACAGAGTGATTATACCTATTATGATTCGGGAAAGCTGAAATCAAAAACGGGATTGGATAATCTCACTACCATTTACTTGTGGGGATATAGTTATCAATACCCGGTGGCGGAAATTAGGAATGCCTCTTGGGAGCAAGTAGAGAGCATCATAGGGGATGCCGAGGCTTTCGCTGCGGCTGAAATTCCAGACGGAATGTTACTGGCCCGATTGCGTACGGAACTGCCGTCGGCACAAGTAACCGTTTATACGTATGAGCCGCTGGTGGGAATTACCTCTTCGACCGATCCTCGGGGGCATACGACTTATTATGAGTATGATAATGTGGGGCGATTGGTGCGTGTGAAAGAGGGAGAGAAGACTACGACATTGTATAAGTACCATTATCGGAATGAATAGAACGATGAAACGGATAAAGAGAAATGTTATGAATATACGTGTTTTATTATGTACGGCCGGTATTGCAGCTGTACAAGTTTTGTCGGCAATAGAATTGACAGCCGACAGCAACCGGCTGGAAGTCGGAGAGGCATTCGTCAAGATGCTGGTCGAGTACCAAGAACCGGGCAGGGCCGGAACGAAATGCCGGTGGAACTTCCGAGGAATGCAAATCCTTTCGGAGGAACTTCCCGTGGAATATTTTATTCCGGACAGTTCCCATATGGATATTCTTTGTGGTCGCGAGGGGCGTAACCGTTATTATTACCGACAAGGAAGTGATAGCCTGTGGTGTGTGGGACATGAGAATGCGACTTTCTATATCGATTATGCTCGTCCCGAACTTTTGTTGCGTTATCCTTTCGCTTATGGCGATTCTCTGACGAGTCGTTTCGAAGGAGCAGGACGGTATGGTCAGCGTATTCCTCTTTTCGTCGGGGGAACGACGACTGTCACAGCCGATGCCGAAGGTGAATTGAGGTTACCGGGAGAGACTTTCGGAAACGCCCTGCGGGTACATACCGCCCGCCGATATGTGAGGATATGTGAAGACAGCTTGTCAGTGAGTGTGGATACGTATGCTTGGTATGTGCCGCAGAATCGTTATCCGGTGTTCGAGAGCGAGACTTCCACGCTGCATGGTACACAGGCCGATACGATACTCTCGGCTGTATCGTTTTACTATCCGCCCGATTATCTGAGTGGGGAGAGTGACCGTAGTGTCGACGATGAATCGATTGAGGAGGAGATCCTACCGATCGAGAGTGTTTTTACCGAGGCGGAGTATCTGCCCAATCCGGTGGAAAGTGACTTGACGATAAAATATAAACTTACTCGTTCGGCTTCGGTGTGGTTCACTTTGCACAGTAGCGCGGGAATTTGTCTGAGACGGACACCGAGTCGTGAGGAAGATGAGGGAGAGTATTCTGTGCTGGTTCCTATGTCGGGGTTAATGCCGGGGGTGTACACATTGTATGTTCATGTGGACGATAAGGTACTTTCTGTAAATATTATCAAGGGGTAGTTTGGGCGGTTGTCGTAAAAATGAGATACTATTTTTGTAAAAACTTTCGTCGAACCCGAAAAATGTATTATATTTGCCACCGTTTTTACGGGATCGACCCGAGGGAGTGATGCTCGAGTGGTTGAAGAGGCACGCCTGGAAAGCGTGTATACGTCAAAAGCGTATCGGGGGTTCGAATCCCCCTTACTCCGCTAAAAAGCCGTTGCAAGTTTTTTGCAGCGGCTTTTTTTGTAAGAGGAACTGGTTTGTTGCGGTGGTAGAAAATGGATCAGTCGATAATTAGTGGGGCTTCTTCTTTTATATATTCTCCCCTTTGTTTCTTCGGTAGTTTTCTTATATTGCTTCGCAACACGGGGAAGAAAGATTAAAGGTATTCAATATTGCTTCTTGAAATCAATTAACTAATATCTTAACTCCTCCGTCACTGCGTGCCACCTCCCTTATATTTTGCATAGCAAAACACCCCGTAAGGCTACGGGACACGGCAGAGGAGGAGGGGAAATACTTTTAACGAATATCTTAACCCTTCAATATATATCTTTTGGGGCGGTGGGAGCTTGAACATCTATTAAACTAAAACGGGCAGGGAGCTGTTCTTTTTGGATAGATGGGGATTTTAATGTCCCGGTTTGTATGGAATGGAAGATATTTGTGTATATTTGATTTTTCGAATATAGGATATGACTCGATGTGAGAAATAGGAATGGGGCTGTCTTGTTTCTATTTTTCCCTTGTCGGGTTTTGAGGTAGGAAATCGAATAAAGAAAATTAAATTTTGAAGATATGAGAACATTATTATTGTCTTTTGCAATCGTGGGGGTATTGTGCGGTTGTTCGTCCAAGTCGGATTACTGTGAAGCTCGGGGAATTGTATGCGATGCTACCATGAATACGGTTACTATTGTCACCGACGACAATGACACGTTGTCGTTCAGTACGGTCGATACCGATAAAAGCGGGGTCGACGGATTGCTGCTGGGCGATACGGCCGAGATTACTTACCGGGGAAAGTATGAAAAGGGAATGGGGGCTTTGAAAATGGTGTCTTATCCGCAAAGAGCGTTACTCGGTGGCGACCGAGACGGACATGGTTGCATAGGCTCTGCCGGATATGTGTGGAGTGAGGTGTCGCAGGATTGTATACGGGTGTTCGAGAAGGGTATCCGCACGGAGTCGGTTCGAGGGGATAACCGTTCGGTCTATATCGTCTTTTCTCCCGATTCGTCCCAAGTGGAATTGTTTTTCTCCGACAGGCAACCGAGTGAGATTTTGGAGCGGCGGACGTTGCCTTCGGGCGGTTTTGCTTGGAATGTGGAGGACGACGATACGAAGAATGTGCGTTTCATAAATGGTTTATGGACGATCGAACAGCGGGGTGAGGTCATATATCGGGAAGATAGTGCAGCTGCCGACTCGTCGTTGGGCGATTGGCAGGAGCGGACTTATGAGGGGGTACTGCCGGCAGCCGATACTCCGGGTATACGTTACACTCTGACGGTACGTAATCGCGAGTATAGCGGGGACGGGACATTCGTGCTTGCGATGACTTATTTGGAGGCTGAAAACGGGAAGGACGAGACCGTGACTTATACCGGTAGGCGGTTCACTCAACGCGGTTCGGCCGATGACAAGGATGCCGTGGTGTGGCAACTGGTTGCCGACGATGGTACTGTTTTTAATTTCCTTGTGTCAAAAGAGGGTACAAGTCTTACTTTGTTGAACGATAAATTTGAGAAGCCGCAGAGCGGATTGAATTATACGCTTCGGTTAGTGCAGTGATAAATCGGGCTTCATGCCCGATAAAGACGGAATCCCTTTTTCCCGTTTTTATTCAACCCCTCTCCTCAGAAACAACAGTTTCTGAGGTGTCTCCCCTATATTGCTCCGCAACACAGGGGAGAAGTGTTAATGCCTTTCTATTGAATTGTCTTTGCTTTTTGCCCCTGCTTCGATTTTATGTGCAACACTCCCGTAATGCTACGGGATACGGCAGGGGAGAAGTGTAAAAATCTTTTGATATTATCATTCTTCTGTTTTTTAACCCCTCCGTCACTTCGTGCCACCTCCCCTATCGCACATACGTGCGCAGAGGAGGTGGCTAATGCCTTTCTATTGAATTGTCTTTGCTTTTTGCCTCCTGTTTCGATTTTATGTGCGACGCCCTGTTGTAATACGGGACACGGCTGGGAGAGGGGGAATATGCTTAATAATAACCAACTAATGTCTCATTGCATGTACAAAAGGGGGAAATGATTTTTTATCATGCTCTCTTTTTGTTTTATTATATTCTTCTTTAAATATTGTTGAAATATGAAAAGTTCGTTATCTTAGCGACACTTAAACTTGTGTGATGAGGCGATTGAAAATATACGAGGAGAATCCCAGCGCCACGGAGATAGGAAAGGCGGTGGAGGTGTTGCGCGAAGGGGGTATTGTGATTTATCCTACCGATACGATTTATGCGTTGGGTTGCGATGCTTTGAACGTGCGAGCCGTGGAGCGGATTTGCCGGATTAAAGGAATCAATCCTCAAAAAGTCAATCTGTCGATTATTTGTCGGGAATTGAGTTGGGTGAGTGAATATGCCAAACTGAATAATTTGTATTTCAAGCTGTTGAAACGTAATTTGCCGGGGGCTTTCACTTTTATATTGCCTACGAGCTCGTCCCTGCCTAAGATTTATAAAAACCGCAAGACGGTGGGAGTGCGTATTCCCGACCATGCCATTACGTTGTCGTTGGTCGAGGCGTTGGGCAATCCGTTATTGACGACGTCGGTGTCTGTCGACGATGAGGAGCCTGAATATGGGACGGATCCGGAGTTGATAGCTGAACGTTATGAATCGGTCGCCGATTTGATTATCGACGGAGGCGAGGGCGGTACGATACCGTCGACTACGGTCGATTGTACGGGAGACGAGCCTGTGGTATTGCGCGAAGGTAAGGGCGATTTGCAAGAATAATCTATGTGGGTTTGTTAATTTGTTGGCTATTAGATGTATAGCTGGTTTTAAATTTCGCTTAAAAGAATATGCAAAGTTTATACAATTTTAATTGAGGAAATTTTTCCATAATATGGAAATAGTTGTAAATTTGCGAAACATAGAGAACAAGAAAGGTATTATCATATATTAATTTTAAAATCAAACAATTATGTCAAAAGTATCGGTTATCGGAGCTGGAAACGTTGGCGCTACTTGTGCAAACGTGTTAGCATTCAGAGAAATTGCAGACGAAGTCGTTTTGCTCGATATTAAAGAAGGTGTATCGGAAGGCAAGGCTATGGATATGATGCAGGCTGCTGTAACGGCAGGTTTCGCATCGCGTATCAAAGGAGTGACCAACAACTATGAGGCTACCGCCAATTCGGATATGGTTGTTATCACCTCGGGTATTCCCCGTAAACCGGGTATGACTCGCGAGGAGTTGATCGGAGTGAATGCCGGCATCGTGAAGTCGGTCGTAGAGAATGTTTTGAAATATTCTCCCAATGCTGTTATCTTGTGTGTAAGTAACCCGATGGATACGATGACTTATTTGATTCATAAAGTATCGGGCCTTCCCAAAAACCGCATTATCGGTATGGGTGGCGCTTTGGACAGCTCTCGTTTCAAATATTATCTGAGCCAAGCGTTGAATGCCAATCTGTCGGAGGTAGAAGGTTTCGTAATCGGCGGTCACGGCGACACGACTATGATTCCTGTTACTCGTTTCGCTACTTACAAGGGTATTCCCGTTACCGAATTCCTGAGCGAAGAGGCTTTGCAAAAAGTCGCTGCCGACACGATGGTGGGTGGCGCTACATTGACCGGATTGCTGGGAACGTCGGCATGGTATGCTCCGGGTGCTGCTGCCGCTTCGGTGGTAGAGGCCGTATTGGGCGACCAGAAACGCATGGTTCCTTGCAGCGCTTTGCTGGAAGGCGAGTACGGGGAGAAAGACCTCTGCATAGGCGTACCTTGTGTATTGGGTAAAAACGGTATTGAAAAAGTGGTTGAGTTGAAATTGAACGCTGCCGAGAAAGAGGCATTTGCCAAGAGTGCTGCTGCCGTTCATAAAACTAATGCTGCTCTTGCCGACGCTTTGAAATAGAATTCGATCTATTTGAATATAGAATGCCGCTCGATATGAACGTATATCGGGCGGTATTTTTGTTGTATGATTTCGAGAGAGGATACTCTTATATCGCTTTATGACACCCCGTAATGCTGCGGGACACGGCAGGGGAGGAGTGTAGAAATCTTTTGACACTATCATTCTTCTGTTTTTTAACCCCTCCGTCACTTCGTGCCACCTCCCCTATCGCACATACGTGCGCAGAGGAGGAGGTTAATGCCTTTCTATTGAATTGTCTTTGCTCCTGCTTCGATTTTAGTGCAACATCTCGTGATGCTGTGGGGTACGGTAGGGGAGAAGTGTAAATGCCTTTATGACGAAAGTATTAAACTCTACTAATGATCCTATGACAGCATTTTCAACTTTTTTCCTTAGGAACTGAACCGTAGCACTTTTGGTGTCTTACCATATTGCTTACATAAAGCCTCCCGTAATGCTGCGGGACACGGCAGGAGAAAAGTGTAAAATCTATCCTTCTAGCTCAAAAGGAGAATGCCCTTTAACTCCCTCATCTATACCCTGCGGTATTGTAGAGCTTTCACACACTCCTCCCCTGTGTTTTGCAACGCAAAATATAGGGGAGGTGGCACGACGTGACGGAGGGGTTAGATTTTATTAAGAATCTATTAAACAGTGTTTTCAACCCCTCACCGAAGAGTCTGAAATGTGGTTGTCGAACAAGAAATTCATCGCTAAACTTTATCGCCAATCTTCCCTAATTTCTTGCCGAATCCCTTCAATACCTTTTATTCAGTTTACTGTATCATCACTTTCTGTACAATGCGTTCGCCCCGGTCGTTCGATAGGGTGACGATATACGCTCCGGGCGAAAGGGTGGCGGTGGGAATCGTTACTTCTCCCGCCTCGCCGTCCAAGTAGGCGCACCACGCCAAGCGGCCGGTCATCTCGGTGAGCTCGGCCAATCGATAGCCTGTGCCCGGCAAGGTCACAATCAGGGCATCGGAGGTATGGGCGATACGCAGAGAAGAAGATTTATTTTCGACGATACCGCTTACACATGGATCGGGCGTAAAATCATGTTCTGCCAACACTTCGTAGGAATATTCTCCATTTACTTTCTGATACAATAGGTAAAACGGAGGTGTTATACATGTCGTATAGTCCATATAGAATTGAGCCAAAGGATATTCATTGATTTCACCCAATCCGACTACCCATGTGTTGCCGTTGTTCCAAGTGATAGCCTTTCGTTTTTGCCCGTCCACGACTATCGAGTCTATACCTATTACTTCAAATCCCGAATAGGGATCGAGTTCTCCATAAGGGTCGTTTTTCCGGTACATGCGGTCGCCACACCGTTTCCGACCCGGTATTGCATTCCAGTCATCGCCATCTTCGGGTCGGTGATAATACGACCCTTCGTCCATGCGCAGGGTGTCGCCTACTTCCAGCGTAAAATCATACAGGAGTTTATCTACATATTTCCCATCTATACTATCGAGCACGTAGACTTTTTGGTTTTCCTCCCGCACCAGTACCAACTTTTGTCGTGAAACGGATTCATCGAAATCGCAACCTTCGTAACGATACAGCCAGTAATAGACGTTATCGTTCATATAAACGCCTTCGGAATTGAAAACATTTGCAGCCAAATGATATCGGGGAAATATCGTTGTCCCGCTTGGGGCTGCATCGTAATAGGTCCAATCGGCTTCTTTGATAAAGGGAATGTAATTGCCGTCTATAAACGGGTCTACTATGGGGAGTCCCCAATAAGTAGATGCCTTAAAAACAAAGTCTCCGTTCACTCGATAGTAATGCATATCATTTCCACAGGGACAGGTAGGTATGCCATAAAAGGTATGAAAAGGCAGGCTTTCCATATCTCCTAATCCTTCCACCCACGAATAATAGCCTTGAAACGATATGCGTTTCCGAGATTTTCCTCCTATGGTTATCGTATCTACATTCGAAACGACGACTTCTATTTTCTCCCCATGCCGAGAGAGCGGAGACTCGGCCTCGATTGTCCATGTATCGCCTTTCTCCAAAGTGAAATCATACCACGGCCATTCTTTCTCGCCGTCCATAAAATAGACTTTTTTATTTTCTTCCCGCACAAAAGCTATGAGGGTCTGTTCCGAAGATGCAGAAGAATCTCCGGTGAGGGAATACAGACCTTTGTAAGTCTTCCCGTTCATGTTCGTTTCGCCTTGTATCCTATAATGGGTAAATCCCGAAACACTGCCCCAGTTATAATTATAATAACCAAAATCACAATCTTTCACGTAAGGGTCATATGCATAGGTGTCGCCACAAGCCCCCTTGTTCCCGTACTCATATTCGCCGGTGACAAGATTTTTCACATAGGACAAATATATCCAGACATTGCAATCTGGAACACATGGCGCTATGGTGAAGGCGGCGACCAGCCAATCATTTTTCAAACCGCCGATCCCTTCTATTACGTCATGAATAAGATATTCTAACCTTTTACGATAGGTCGAACCCACTTGTATTGTATCTACATAACGGACATCTATCTGCATATAATCCAAAGCCGAACGGCTATATAAGATAGCCATATCTCCTTTTTCAAGAGAAAAGTCATAGATTAATCGTTCTTCACGGTTATCGCCGGTTATTTCCCGATAGTACACTTTTTTGTCATTTTCCCTTACTACCACGTAGCAGGGGGTATTCTTTTGCAATCCGCAGGTCGTGTACCTATAAAATTTTTTATATGTCGTTCCATCGATTATCGTGTCGCCTTTTATCTGACAGCGGTAGTCGCCCAGATCGCCGGTGTATCCCCATTCCACTCCTTCACGAACCAAAGGGACATATTCATATTTATCATCTAAATTATCATTCGGTCTTTGCCATTCATTTTTACCGGTGGCAGTATTTTTTACGTATTCGAGTTTATTCTTGGTCTTTTCGTCAAACTCCGAAGTGATTTGATAGAACGGATACAAAATGTTATATCCGGTTTCGGTACTTCCGATTCCCTCGATACATTCTCCTCTTTGGTTTTCCAGTTTTATCATTTTCCTGTATTTCCCGTTTACTAAAATAGAATCGAGGCTTTCTACTTTCATGCCGAAATACCCCGGTTCTGTATGCCATGCCTGCATAATGTCGCCTACTTGTTTTACATTAAAATCATAAATGGGAACTTCTTCGGCATCTTTCGAGTACAAGCGATAAACAACCTTATTCTCTTCCCGGGCATAACCGGCAATTTTATAACTATCCGGATAATCACGGCTACTATTCCCCAGTTGCTTATATACTTTACCATTTATAATTTCCTCGCCAATGAACCGATAAATCTCACCATTTTTATACCCCCACTCTATTCCCTCCCGTACCAAAGGGACATACTCGTATTCCTGTGCTTGCAAGACGCTACCGCTCCATACTATCGACACGGCAATCAACAATAATAGTCTTTTCATATTTCGGTTCCTCCCTATATTATTTAAATTCTACATTTGCCCCAATTTTTGCTTCGAAGCCTTTTTGTATCATTATCTCTCCCCCGGCATCGATTCGCAACGAGCCACCGCGCTCCACTGTTCCACCGGAGATTGTTACATTTCCTTTACACTCGATTATCAATGTCGCACCGTTCTCTATGATTACCCCTTCGTCTATCCATACATCTCCACCGGATTCCAACGTGAGAGTTCCCGATTTTAAAACAACGTCTCCCTCCGTCCGGTTCGTATCTACCGCTTGGCCGATGTGGACGTTGTTCACGTGTAAATATTGTGAAGAACGTAGCGTGTCGTTTTGCAGGTATAGCGGGGCAATGTATGGTATGGCATTGTGCTTGTAAACCGTCACTACACTGTTGGGAGAGACTTCGTTGATGGTTACGCTTGCTCCCGTCACAGTTTTTATTTCGGGTAATCCGTTTATTCCGGAGGTTATTGCCACTTTACTGCCGTTCAGTCCATTACCGGCTACTGTAATCGAACTGTTCGAACGTGTAACCGAGATATCATCATATACCGAAGGGATATCGGTCCACATCTCGAATTCGGGACAGCCGATTAAACTGTGGGTCAAACTACACCAACGTGAATATTTGTTATACGCAAAACTTACTTTTGAAAAAGCCTCCGCTACACCTATTTGATTATTACCTTCTTTTATTTGTTCTACGAATTTTTTTTCTAATCTCACAGAGGAACCAATCCAACCGCTTCGAGTATTACCCAAAAAGGCAGGACCTCCATATAAGCCGGCTACCGTAAAGGAACTGCCTATGTTATATGTTACATTATATTGTTCATATATGTCGAATGGTGTCACATCGCAGGCTGTTGAGTAGGCTATGGCCGGATAGTCTTGATTCGTTAAATTATTTAATCCATTGCTTTCTTCAAAAACATGATGACAAGTTACCCCTTGTACTGCAAGAATCCCCCAATAAGGATATTCATGGTTTTTATGAGACTTTGTACCGATACCGCCGGGATTACCGTGTCCATGCCAACTGAAAAAACCGTATCTCTCATTCATTTCCGTTATTACTTCCGAACCGCTCGGAAATGTAGGATTTTCCGTATTATATGAAGGTTTTTCTTCAAAAATAGTATATTGCGGGAAAATCGGGCTAAAATTAGAAGATACAGAATCCGCTTCATGTATACCTTGTAATTCATCACATTGATGATAAAAAGCCTTTTGCAGATAACTGTAATCGCCATTGCCGGGGTTGCGCTCATACCGTATCAGTTTTTCGGTATAGTTTGCAATCTCCTGCCGATTGGTGCATAACAATCTACCCACAAAAATCTCCGGAGCATAATCCATAGTATACATTTCACTACTTTCAAATTCCCCATACAAAGAATCTCCATCGACATTCCAATTTCCATTAAAATCACTAAAATACAAATCAGAAGGAATAGGCCAATCAACATAAATACTAGAATCTTGATTTTGTGAATCCTTTATTGTTATGCTCCGTCTTCCCGTTCCATATCGAATGGGCAATACGGTATAATCGCCCGCTAACAAGGCGTAGCGGAGAGAGCCGGAGTCGTAGGTATATTTCAGATAGGCTCGCAGTTTACCGGCATCATCGTCGATGTTAGAGACCAAATCTCCCCCTTGAAAATCGGGACACGCTAAGATATCCTCGATACAAACTACTCCTGCCGAGTATCCTTTTTGTCGTTTCCACCCGATGAGGCGATCGAAAGCCGGAGCTAATTCCCGATTTGTCACAACGGTATATTCGAAGTCGGGTAAAGTAGTAACCGTGCGGGGCGAGGCTGAACGGGTCGCTGTCGCAGGGGCGAACCCATCGATCTGAGCGGGGTTGACGACTATTCGTTTCGCCTCCTCTCTTCCCCATCGAACGTTATTTCTGCCGGTTGCTCTGCGGGATATCGCCCGAAGGCGCGATGGGTTTTCGGAACCTGCGTTTTTCACCGAATAATCGAGACGAACGGTCACGGAATTACGAAAGAGGATTTCACCATCGGTCGGAGCGTAACTTATCGGCCATACAGCAACGGTGACGATGTGGTTGTCACCGTCGAGAAATCCTTCGTCTACCACTTGTACCGGAACAGCCGGCCAATATCGGTTGTTGCTATATACCGTGCTGTCGGGGGAAACGAACAGTTGCTCGCTTGTATTCCTGTCGGAGGGAATAGGCGGCTGGGTCGGATAAACCGGTAGCGTATACCGAGTCGCAGTTGTGGTCTCTCCCGTAACGGAAACCGTGAAATCGGTAGCATCGCAAGGAACGGAAAATCGCAAATAGTGTACAGGCAGCTCGGGCGTACCGGCTGCGGACTGTGTCCACAAGTCGGGATATCTGAGTCGAAGGTAAGAGTCGCCATTTTCACTAACCGTGTCGGTTGTCAAAAGGTGTTGGTCGAATGTCGCCGTATAGCTGATTTGCGCATTGGCTGCCGAGATGGAGAGGGCAAACAACAGGGCGACGACCGTATGCCTCAATCGTGATATTATCGGTTTCATGAGTGTTGCCTCTATTTGGTCAATATCATACGTTTACTGTCTATCTCTTTCCCATCGGCCACGAGGGAGTAGATGTACATTCCTGCCGAGAGCTCCGAGCCTTGCAAGGTTACTTTTCCTTCACCTCGGTCGGCGATTTCCATGCGGCGTATCTGCTCGCCTTGCAGATTGTAGATATATAGATCGGCCTGTTGTGTCTCGTAGGGTAGGGCAAAACGTATGACGGTGGTTGCACTGAACGGATTGGGATTGTTCTGATAGAGGGCGGGAACAATAGCACTTTCCGACTCGACTGCGGTATTGCGTCGCTCGGACTTGCGGAGTGCGCCGCCTATGGGTGTTCCGTCCCGCAAGGCTGCCAGATCTTTTTGCAATTCGGTGATGACAGTTTCTTGCGAGTCGACTTTTGCCTGTATTTCATTTAAGGAGTTAACAATCAGTGGAATCATGCCTATATAGTCGACATACATGTATCCTGCTGAATCGGTACGCACTAATTCTGGATAAACCTCTTTTACCTCTTGTGCCAAGAATCCGAAATGGGTACGGGCATTTTCTTTTTTGTTTATTTTTATGTTGTTTGTTCCGACAGGAGTTTCCTTGTTCAACTGATAACTGATTCCCGAGAGTCGGAGTAATCCCGAGAGTGTGTTGTTTAGCGGTTGTATGTTTTTTTTGAAACGACTGTCAGATGGTGAATAAAAATAACCGATAACATCAACATTTAAGAATTGTATCATCGAACCATAATTGGCATTGTCATAGAGAACTACGTCTCCCTCGGAACTTGAAAAGCAGAATCCTTCACGGCCATATAAATGGAATAACGATGGATTTTCCGAAGTTATATATCGTCCGATATAAACATCATTTACAGGGTTACTTACCGAATTATAAAATGAAATACGGGCAGGGGCTTTTTCGTTTTTGGGGAAAAGGTTCAAAGTAGAGGAGCCCATAGAATTTGAACCATATCCACCTATTGAAATTTGTCCATCGTTTTGGATTTTCATTTGTCCCATTACGCAGAAAGAAAAACTGTATACTGCTATTACAAAAAAGAGGCGATTTGTTTTCATGATATTTTCGATTAAGTATTAAATTTTAGTTTATTCCAATGAGGTTATTTCGTTTAGAAACGATGTAAATATAATTGATTTATTTTTGATTTATTGTGTTTTTTATTATGAAAATATATGTTGTTAACAATAATTATATATAGAGCTTTTAAGGGAGAGTATTGTGTATTTAGGAGTTGTAATTGTAGGGTTTACCCCCTTGCCTTGCGGGTACTCCACACCTATATATTGTGTGGCAAAACATAGGGGAGAGGAGGCCTAACTCTGTTTCCTCTACTACCGGTATTTTCTAACCCTTCCGTTGTTTCAACCCCCTCGCCCTGCGGGCACTCCCCCTATATTCCCTAACGGAAACACAGGGGGAGAGGATTGGAAGTGGTGTTTCAGTTTCGGTATAAGGATAGCATTGTGCACTTCTCCCCTGTTCGTATGGTTGCGTCACACCCCGCAATGCTACGGGGTACGGCAGGGGAGGTGTTTAAAGTAGCCCTCTACTTGTTCTTACTACGCCTAAACTAAATAAAATATGAGAGGATAGGGCAGATACTTGGTGGTTAAAAAACGTTATAATTGAATATATTTCCTATGGAAAATTGTTTTAATGGAAAATAGAGAATATATTTGTTGTGATATTTCTTGTAGAATATATTTCTATTGGAAAATAAATTAAGAACTAAATAATAAATTTGAAAAATGAAAATGCTGTTGAAACGTTATTGGCTCCCGGTCACAGGTATTCTGTTAGGTGCTTTGGGCGGTTATCTTTATTGGCGGTTCGTAGGTTGTGCGACGGGTACGTGTCCTATTACCTCTTCTCCTTTTGTCAGTACGGTTTGGGGAGCAGCGATAGGAGGATTGTTTGTAAGTTCATTCAAAAGAGAAAAGAAATATGATTAAACGAGTGTTGTTTTTGACGGTGGGTATACTATCGCTTATGCTTGCCGCCTGTGAAACGAAAGCGATAAATAATGGTAAAAAAGAAAATAAAATGAAAACGATCGAATTGACAAAGGCTGATTTTTTAAAGAAAATAGTGGATTATGAAAAAAATCCCGAGGAGTGGATATATTTAGGAGATAAACCGGCGATTATCGATTTCTATGCCTCTTGGTGTGGACCGTGTAAAATGGTGGCTCCGGTATTGGAAGAGCTGGCTGCGGAGTATGACGGGCAGATTTATGTTTATAAGGTGAATACCGAGCAGGAACAAGAGTTAGCGGCATTGTTCAATATCCGTAGTATACCCTCGTTTTTGTTTATACCCATGAACGATAAGCCTCAAATGGCTATGGGGGCGATGCCCAAAAGTTCGTTTAAAGAGGCAATCGATGGTGTATTATTGAAAAAATGAGTAATTTTATGCCTCTTGTCGTAGATAAGAACCGTTGTCCGCAGAATCATCGTTGTCCGTTGATTTCGATTTGTCCGCAACAGGCCATCAGCCAGACCGGTTTCGGCTTGCCTCGTATCGATTCGGATAAATGTATCGAATGCGGGAAATGTGTCCGCCACTGTGGTATGAAAGCTATATATCGATTGGAAGATAAGTATGGAACCATTTTGTAAGATTCGTGATTTTTATAGAGCGATAACCGATTTTGAAACGAGATTTGAGAAGAGATACGGGCTTTGCCTGAACGAAGGGATGCTTTTGTGTTGCCTTCGTCAAGAGCCGAGGCTCTCTTCGGGAGATATCGCCAAGCAGTTGGGGCTTACTCATTCCAATACATCGAAAGTGATTCGTTCGGTAGAAAAGAAAGGTCTCATCGAACGGATATTGGGCGATGACGACAAACGCCAGATGTATTTTTCTTTGACTCAGGAGGGCGAACGTTGTCTGAAAGAGCTCGAATGTTGCGATGTCGAAATTCCCGATGTGTTGAAAAAGATATTATAGTTGTGTAAAATTGAATTTGATTCGGATAGTACGTTTGACCCCAAGTGGAGATTTTTGCCACTTGGGGTTATTATTTGTATATAGTTTGGGCGATATGCCGAATATATGTAACTAAATAATAATATATACATTTAGTTTTGTTAGATATTTAAAAAATATTAAAAGTCTGTTCGAGAATTATGATTTCTTTATTTTTACAATAAAATTATATTATAACACGAGATATATGAAAAAATTATTGTTTACTCTTGCCATTTTGTCGGGAGGGGTATTGTCTGCCGCTTTTGCACAGACAACATCGAGAACCCTTCCAGATGAAGCCCGAAATGTTAAGAATGATCCTGTGCTTGTCCGGCAATTTTTGGAAAAGTCGAGGAATTTTCAGAACCGGCAAATGTCTTCTGAAAGAGGTTTTCAACAAGTCCGTCCCTTGATGCGTAAAAAATCAGATGTAATTATCGATGCGGCTCCTTCTCTTTCGAATCTGAAATTGAACGGAGCTGTCGTTTATGATGAGAATAAAGATGTCAATACCTTCGGACTCTATTCGTTTTCGGCCCAAGCTCCGGTAACCCGGAAAGAAGTGACTCTTATTCCTCGCTTGTCTGCGAGCGGCGGAGCGATTTATTCCGATGGAAAATTATACGTTTATGATTATGCCATAGATTATGGATATGTGTCGTCGAGTCGTTATGCTGTTTATGATGCTGTGACCGGGGCAGAGCTCGATAAAAAAAGTATGGGTTATTCGTTGGGGCCTGTTTATCGGAATGCGGCAGTGAGTTGTGCCAAAGACCCGGTTACCGGCAAGGTCTATTGCTGCTCTTACGGTTATAACGAGAAGACAAAGGAGTTGTGCTATGTACTTTCTACATGGAATCTCGAAGGTATGTCCAAAGACAGTATAGCCCTTTTGTCGAAACCGATGCAGGTAATGGCTTGTGACTCTAACGGAAAACTTTACGGTATTTCGGCCAGTACGGCTACCGAGGGGAACAATGGCGGTATCTTGTATGAAATCAATAAAACAACGGGTACACTCCGGGAGATAGGAGATACACAAGTGTCTCCAAAATATACTCAGTCGGCTGTAATCAACACTTCTGACAATACGTTTTATTGGTTTGCCAATGAAGAAGACGAGGCTGCGAATCTTTATACGGTCGATTTGACAACAGGAGAAGCCGCTTTGGTCGGAGCGTTACCTTATGGAGATCAAGTCGTGGGGGCTTATATTCCCGACCCCGAAGCTCTTGATGGAGCTCCTTCGGGACCAGAGAATATGTCGGTCTCTTTCGAGAACGGTTCCCTTTCCGGTACTGTATCTTTCGATATACCGTCCGAGACATACGATGGAAATGTTTTGAACGGTGATGTGACATATAAAGTTTTGGGTAATGGCGATGTGTTGGCTACAAGTGTCGCGGCTGCCGGGACGAAGGTTTCATGTCTTGTGACCGTTCCGTCATCGGCCATTTATAAATTGGAGGTCGTTTTGTCCAATTCGGTGGGCGATAGTCCTAAAAGCGATATGACCGTTTATATCGGCAAGGACAGTCCTTTGGCGGTGAACAATTTGAAAGTGGTTCGGACCGGCGATGTAAATACGGTTTCATGGAATTCTCCTACGGGTACGAAAAACGGGGGATATATGAATGCGGACGATTTACGTTATAAGATCGTGCGTATGCCCGATAATGTTCAAGTCACCACAAATCATGCCGACAGTGTTTTCTCCGACACATTCACGACCGAAGAGTTGGCTCTTTACTACTATGTGGTAACTTCTTATAACGATGGTATCGAAGGCGAGCCTGCATCTTCCAATTCGGTGAGTGTGGGAGATGCGTTACTACCTCCTTATTCACAGGATTTTACTGAGAAAAATTCTTTGGGATTGTTCACTGTGGTCGATGTGAATAACGATAATAAAACGTGGACTTATTCGAATGGTACGGTTCGGTATGCCTATCACATGAAGAATAATGCGGACGATTGGTTGATCACACCTCCTTTGAAATTGAAGAAAGGCTATATGTATGAATTTTCGTTCGATACGTATGTGTTGAGCGCTCGTTCCGAGGAAAAGATGGAAATCAAGATGGGAACGGCTGCCACGGTCGAGGCGATGAATACCGTCATTATGGAAGAGCGCACTTATACCAATACGAGAACGTCGCCCAAGACCGAGACTTTCTCGATCATGCCTGATGCCGATGGTACATATTACATCGGATTCCATGCGGTAAGCGATGCCAATAAGGGAAATCTGACTGTCGATAATATTAAGGTGGGAGAGCCCATGTCTATTCATGTTCCGGGAGAAGTAGAGAATCTCACGCTTATCCCCGGAGCAAAGGGCGCATTGTCTGTTACCATCGGGCTTACAGCCCCGACAAAGAATCTTGTGGGCGGAGATTTGACCGAGTTGACAGCCGTCGATGTGAAACGTGGAGAGACTTTGGTCAAGACGTTTGAATCCCCGGCAAAAGGGACTTCGCTTCAATTTGTGGATAATGGGGTTGTTTCCGGTTTGAATGTTTATAGTGTGGTCGCACGCAACTCGTTTGGAGAAGGGGCTGTTACGACCGATACCGTATTGGTTGGCATAGATGTTCCGTTGGCGCCTCAATCGGTAACTTTTACCGATGAAGGGAACGGTTCGGGCTTGCTTTCTTGGGATAGGGTTTCCGAGACGGGGGAAAACGGCGGATATGTAAATCCCGAGGAAGTGGTTTATACTGTATATGATGCCGATTCGAAAGTGGTTGCCGACGATGTGACGGGCGACCGCTACGAGCTTACTTCGTTGAATAGCGAGATGCCGCAGGTTTTGTCTTATTTCTCGGTGACCGCAAAGAATCAGAAAGGAGAATCGGAGCCTGCGCAATCCAACTCGCGGTTAGTGGGACCTTCATATCCGGCTCCTTATACCGAGTCGTTTGCCGATGCGACAATTACCAATGGCCCGTGGACAACCGAACTCCTTGCCGGAAAGAGTTATGATTCCGATTGGACTCCACGAGCAGACCAATCACAGGATAACGATGGAGGAAGTGCCGACTTCCAGGGATATGCCGCCGGTGCTTCTACCCGTATTTACAGTCCGAAAATCGATATTTCGGCAGTCGATAATCCCCGTCTCAACGCTTGGATATTGATGCCGACCGGGGGTGTGAGAGTTCGTTTCCAAATTTCGGACGATTATGCCGATTGGCACGATGTGGATACTATCGAGGTCGCCGAAGAGTGGACTCGTGTGAATATAGACCTCGCGTCGTACAAATCCAAAAATTTGCGGGTAGCCTTAGTGGGAGAGTGTCTCAAAGGATTCAATTTTGCCTATGCGGATCATATCGAAATTTGCGGTTATTTAGATAATAATCTTCAAGCGACAGGTATTGCCGGACCCGAGAAAGTCAATTTCAAGGAGGAGGCTAAATATGTTGTGTCGGTTTTGAATGAAGGCGTGCGGGATGCCTCGCAATTTACGGTTTATTTGACCGATGAGGAGTTTAACGTATTGGCGACGAAAACAGTAGAGTCACTGGCTGCTCAGAGTTCTGTGAATGTGGAAATATCCTATACGCCTCCTATCGGAATGGCGGGCTCGGAATTGACGGTTTATGGTGTCGTGGGTTATGATTCAGATGAGGAACAAGACGATAACCGTACGAAAACCGCGGTCGTAACCAAAGTGAATGGTTCTTCCTATCCCGTAGCGACCGGATTGACCGGTAACCGTGAGGGGGCGGCTGTTAAACTTGCGTGGTCGGCTCCGTCGCTCTCCAAACCGGTAGCCGAGGTTGTGACCGATGGGTTCGAGGATTATGACCCGTTTACCATCGATGGTTTCGGGGCTTGGACGGTAGCCGATGTCGATGGGGGGAATACTTATGTATTCGGAGAATCTCAATCTTGGCCTAATGCCGGACAACCGCAGGCGTTCATGATTTTCGATATGAATTCCGAGCATATAGCTGGATTGGGTGTCGATGAACGATTCATGATGGATAGTTCTCATGGTTCCCAGTTGGCGGTATGCTGGTCTTCCGATCCTCAGACGACCGATCTCGGTCACAACGACGACTGGCTTATCTCTCCTCGTCTTGCCGATGGCGGACAGACCGTATCGTTCCAAGCGAAGGCTTATGATTCGAGCTTTACGGAATCGATAGAAGTATATTATTCGACAACGGGCAATGCTGTCGAAGATTTTACGAACAATTTGGCTAAGGTAAGTCCTGTGCCGGCAGATATGTGGGCTACTTATACTTACGACTTGCCTGCGAATGCCACTTATTTTGCCATACGTTGTGTATCGGCGAATGCATTCTTATTGGGTATCGACAATGTGGTTTATAAACCTCAACCGGTTCTTCCCGAAAGGTTGGCTGTGGAGAGTTACAATGTGTATCGTAACGGGGAGCTGTTGGATAATACGGCAGCGACCGAGTTTACCGATAACGCTCCGGCCGACGGCGATAATGTTTATGCCGTATCGGTGGTTTACAACATGGGTGAATCTATATTGTCGGTTCCGTGTACGGTGGGGACTTCGGGCATAGCAGATAATTCGATGGATAATATTCGCGTATACGAGGAGAATGGTGCTATTGTCATTCGTGGTGCGGAGGGCAAGCGAGCCACGGTATCCGATATGTCCGGTATCGTATTGCATAACGATGTTTGTTCCGATGTCACGGTCATTTCGGTAAACAGAGGCGTATATGTAGTTAAGGTAAACGGGAAAGCGATCAAGGTGATCGTTCGTTAAGGTATTTGTCGTGTATAAGAAAGGAGCCGTGACCGAATGCTCGGTCGCGGCTCCTTTCTTATTGTGTTATATCGGCGCGCGGAAGAGCGAAAAGTTTACGCTCCCGTAACTACGGTGCTGGTCGAATAGGGGGTGAGTGGAAAAATCATTGTTTTTGGAATGTTCGAGAACGAAGATTCCACCCGGTTTCAAAAGTCCCCTCGATAGCACTTCCTGCGGCAGGGTTTCCAACCGGGGCAGATCGTAAGGCGGATCGGCAAAAATGAGGTCGAACTGTTGCCGGCAGCTTTGTACGAACTTGAACACATCTCCCTTGATGGGAGTCAGATTCGGGTCGTTGAGTTGTTGTTGGACTTTGCGGATAAAATTGTATTGTGTCGGATAGATTTCCACGCATACCACCCGGCTGCATTCGCGCGATAATAATTCGAAACTGATGGCTCCTGTTCCGGCGAATAAATCAAGGGCTTCAATGCCCTTGAAATCGATCAGGTTTTCGAGTACGTTGAAAATGTTCTCCCGCGCGAAATCGGTCGTCGGTCGAGCTTTTATATTCGTAGGGACGTCGAAGCGTCTGCGTCCGTATTTACCGCTAATAATTCGCATATTGATTCTGTTTTTCCATTTTTCTTGCAGTCTCGGCAAAGATAATATAAGGTGGGAGAAAGACAAAGCGAGCGGGTTTACTTTTCTTGTCGGTCCACTTTGTATGTTCGTATCCGGGGGTAAAGGCGATGGGATAAGAATATTGGTTAGCAATTATCGTGTCGAATGCGGTTAATTGTGTCGGATAAAGTATAGCTTCCCAAAGTTTCTTTCTGTAACATAATAATATAATAGAATTCGTATTGAAACTGAAAAATGAAACGGACGATTTTTTTCTCCATGAGCTTTTCTCTATATTTGCGGCATTCGCCGCCAATATAAGATGCAGCTCGGCATAGCCAAGTCGGAAATGAGATTTCGGTTTGCCTTTGCGCTCACCTTTCGCTATATTTGTAGAATATAGGATGTGGTTCGGCATAGTCAAATCGGAAATAAGATTTCGGTTTGCCTTTGCACTCACCTTTCGCTATATTTGCATTTGTTGTAGAATAAAAGGGAATTGTAGTTTTTACGAGTAAAAAGGGGAATGATTTTAGATACATTGTTTATAGAGAGTCTCTCGAATTTCGTACATGGTCTGTCAACGGCTTTTTTTCTATATTTCGGAATCAAATTGGTTTTCTTTCGGGTTACGAATCGGCCTCTTTTTATTTTGGGGTGTCTTTTTTGCCTGTGGGGAGTCCAAGACTTGAAAGACTTGTTATTGTATATAGATACTATCGGCGATTCTCCATATTATTCTACTATTCTTTTATCGATAGATATGTGGGCGGTTCCTCTTTGTGCGCTTTTCTTGTTGGAGATATTGTCCCCCGGGTTCGCCACTCTCCGTCGAGTCCTTTTGTTTGAATTACCATTGGTTTTATTTACCGTCGTTTATATCATGACCGGTTTATTCGAGGTTTATATGTCGAGTGTCGTTTATACGGCGGTAGTTTGTGCATTGGTAGTCTTGTTTATAGTCGTGAGGGTGAGGAGGTATAACCGGTATATGCGTGATAACTATTCTTATACCGAGCGTATTAATGTGCAGTGGCTGATGAACAGTATGGCTATTTTGGCCGTGTGTCTGTTGTCTTGGTTGTATGTTTGTACGAATGTCAGCCATTTGGGCGATATGTTTTATTATATTTCATCTACTGTATTGTGGGCGGTTGTTTTGTATTATAGTTTGCGTCAAGAATGGATTCCTCAGGCGCAAGATATGGAGTCGGAGGAAACGGGTGTATCCCGTAATTTCGTTTCGCAGATGGGAGGCAAGCTCGAAGAGTATATCCGAGAGAAGGAACTCTATCTGAACCCCAAATTGTCGTTGTCGGACTTGGCGGTCGAGATGGGAACAAACCGAAGTTATTTATCTAATTGTCTGAATAACGAATTGGGTATCACTTTCTACGATTATATCAACTCGTTCCGGTTGGAAAAGGCGAAAGAGATTCTCGATGACTCCGGTTTCGAGGGCTGTATCGAAGATGTGGCGATTAGCAGTGGGTTTAATTCTGTTTCTACATTTCGTCGTTCTTTTCAAAAAAAATACGGTTGTACTCCTTCGCAATATCGGAAAAATGTCTTAGGACATAGATAGTTGCCTTGAAGAATCTGTTAAGGGAGAGTAAATTGTTCAGGCTCAATCAAGACAATCAAAAAACTATGGGATCTTTTTTAACCCCTCTCCTCAGAAACAGGTTTCTTCGGTGCTTTCTCTATACTAGGCCAACTTTTGTTTATTGGTCGGTTTCGAAACTATTTAGAAGCTGTTTTAAATTTATTGAGAAATAATATTATCATTTCAAGCAGGTATGTTCCGGCCATATTGAACCCCTGTCTTGCATCTTGAATCCCTTGATTTTTGTCAATAGCCCGCTATTGACTGCATATCTCGGACTCCAATCTGCTTCAACATAGGTCTCAATCTGTCTCGGAATAATTTTAAAACAGCTTCTTATTTGAAATAAAAAAGGCTGTCTCCCGACAGCCAATTTGTAAACCTTAAATCTAATACTATGAAAAAACATAGTACAAATGTATAACTGTAATTCTTATTTTCCAAATCAAGGCCTTAAAAAGGTTGATGATTTAACATAATTTGAGTGAAATCAATTGATTTTGTTAACTAGTTTGTTTTGCTCTTATTTTCTTGGGAACGAGAAAAGTATTTATGAAAGAAGAGCAGCTGATAATCTATGGAATTGTTCCAATAGGCATGGTTGTGTCCTCCGGGACGTTCGATATAATCGTGTTTTATATTACGGGTGAGTAATGCCTGATGTGTTCTTCGGTTGACTTCGAGAAAGAAATCGTCTACTCCGCAGTCGATGATAATGGCGAGATCTCCGTCGTTTAGAGAGGGGATCAGGTTAATAACGGTGTGTTCGTCCCAGCGTTTTTTATTGGCTACGAATTCTCCCAACTGGTCTTTCATTTTCCAGTTCGTAGGGAAAGGGCGGATATCGAGACCTCCGCTGGTGCTGCCTACGGCTCCGAAAACGTTGCGGTGACGGATTGCATTCCACATGGCTCCATGACCTCCCATACTGAGCCCGGAAATGGCTCTTGCCTTGCGATCGGGTATGGTACGGAAGTGGGAGTCGACGTATCGAATCACTTCGTCTGATATATAGTCTTCGAATTGCATGTCTTTATTGCGGGGGCTGTTCCAGTACCAACTGTTAATTTTCCCATCGGGGCAAACGATGATGAAGTTGTAGAGGGAGGCGATTTGCGGCAACTCGGGTTTTATTTTCAGCCAAGCCGAATAATTGTCTCCGCATCCGTGTAGGAGGTACACTACCGGGTAACGGGTGTCGCTATGGGTGTAGCTTTCGGGGAGGATAATTACGTTTTTGAGGTCGTGCCCCATTTTGCTATGTATAGTTATCGTGTCGACTTGTTGAGCCGAAAGAGTAGCGACACATAGGAATAAAGTGAGCAGTAAAGAAATGTTTTTTTTCATGGGTGTAATTTTTAAAATTTATCGTTTTACATATTCGGTAACAAAATCTATATTGTCGAGTAACAAGTGACCGGGGGCGTTATAGAATTGTAATCCGGTAATTTCTCCGGCTTTAACTTGGGAAATAAAAAAGTCTTTACCGATTTCGTCGCTTAACAGTGCCTGCCAAGCGGTATCGGAAGCATCGAGGGTTTGTCCGTCTTCTCCTTCGGTCGTTGCCAATATATCGGTGAGGATAATTCGTTGTTCCTCTTCGGGTAACTCTTCTTCGGGTTCGAAAAGATTGTATTCGTCATCGTCGCCGGTGATTTGTCCGATGAGGTCTTCGCTATCTTCGTAACTGCTGATCTGTCCGGAAAGCCACGATTCGCCGTTCCATTGAATGAATCCGGTACGTAAAATGAGAGACGGGTCTTTCATATTGCGGGGCAGCCCTACCAGCGAGCGGTTGGTCGCTTCGATAATCCGGTCGGTCGCTATGTGGCGGAATCGGGTGATTGTCTCATCGGCGTTTTCGTAACGGAAATAGCCGGTGTATTTGTGTCCCATACTCGACAGGGAGGCATACAAAGGGGAATCCTCTCCCAATACTTCGGCGAGCCAGCGGGGTGGTGTGAGCCGCATAAATTCGGTTACGTGGTTGAATCCGAAGTCGTTACAAAGCAGGTTTACCATATCGGGTATTTGCTCGTCCATACCGGCTTCTTTGGCTTCTTCGGCAAGGGACTCGGCTTGGTCTTCCAATAAGAAACCGTTGTTGAAGAATAGATAGGACTGGGTACAAAGCCAAAGGAAACGGGCGTGCAATGCGTAAAGGTTATGAGATTCTTTTTCGTCGATTCGGAAGTATTGGAGTAGCTTTTCGTTTTCGGGAGCCGATTCGTATTCGGTCTCGAATATTTCCATCACGTCGGAGGCTATCGCGGCGAATGTATCGAGTGTGGGTGAATAGGGTATGTCGAGGTTGTTGAGTTGCATGTGGTAATGCCACACGAGGAATTGTACTTCTTCGATGTTGATTTCGCCGGGCGTATAGTCTTCGTCGAGTGTGTAAAACGGGAGCGGTTTTCCGAAGCGTTTACCGTGAATGCGAGTGAAGGCTTGAAAAATACCGGTTTGTGAAATAATATCCTCGAAATAGGCCGTGAGGATGCAAGCAAGCTCTTTTTGCTCGGTCTCGTCTATTTTGCGATAATCGCTTTCGTCGAGAGAGGTTTCGACGGCTCGAATGGCAGCCAGAACTTTATTGGCCAATGTGATGTAGTAAAGGTCGGTGGGTGCTGATCCGGAGTAAGGATGCAATGTTTTCCAATCGCCGTTATATATGCGCTGTTTGTCGGTATTCATGCGAAACTTGTATTATGTGTCTACAAAAGTAGTTATAAATTGGGAAAAGAGTGGCGTATTGCAGCGTTTTATTATTTCTGTTACACGGTTTCCCATTATAAAACGAGTTATAAGGGATATTTGCAGATGAAAAAGCCGGGCCTCATCGTACAATCGAAAGGAAAGTATTGATTATCGAGGATAAAATAATTGACTTTGTGACCTAAAAGACATAGAGCCATAGAGATGGCCTACAATATTAATAGCGTTTGCTATTTGTTCCATACAGAATGAAACGTCGGAAACTTCATTTGATATGAACGGGAACAAGTTGTAAGCGTCCTGCTTTGCATGGGCGTGACTTGCCGTTCATAACACCAATTCCGACGGGTGCATTCTGGGCAGTTTCGTCCATGCTTTGTATCCGTTGAATTTGTTGTATTATGAACATTGGCATTCGCATAGAATTTGAATGCCAATGGATTTTATCATTAAGCATGCCTCCCCATTGTACACAATTTTCAAATGGGTATCGGGGCGTTTTTTCGTGCGGGGAAAACGAGGAGAGTATTACCGCACGAAAACCTATATTTCGATAACGTTAATTTGGAGCATTGGATTGTTGTCGCCGGTTGCGAATGTTTATGCCCGTGGGTTTACCGAGTCGAGGTCGAGGCCCACTTTTGTTTCGCCCTATTATTTTGGTCCCAATGCTTTCCCGATTCCTGATGTACTGACAAAAACCAGTGATAAACTTAAAATTGAATTGGCAGGAGATTACTATTGTGGCAAGAATTATACAACGGATATTTTTCTGAAAACCCATATCCCCTTATGGACGCATCGAGCCAATCTTTCGCTTTGGTGGCCTGTGATTGAATGGTACGATGATACAAAAAACAAAGGTAAAATGTCGGGAGATGTATACCTCAGTATAGACATGCAGCTCTTCGAAGAACGAAGAATAGTGCCATCGTGGACTTTAAGAGCTGCCCTCAAAACCGCTTCGGGAGGAGGTTGCGAAATCGACCGTTATTATGATTGTCCCGGTTATTTTTTTGATACCTATTTTGGTAAAACGTTCCAGATTGCGAGCGCCGTGATACAGATTTTTTCCGGTGGCGGATTCTTATGTTGGCAAACGGACAACGGCAGGCAAAATGATGCGGTTCAGTATGGAGTTTTAGTTGGGTTACGATTGGGAAATTTCAGTATAAGCGAGACTTTGGGCGGATATAGTGGTTGGGAATCGAATTCTAAAAAATATGGACATTTGGCTCATGATTGCCCTATGTCTTTGAAAACAAAACTTTCGTATGCCATATCCAATTGGGAGATCGGTGCGATGTTGCAACATGGTTTGTCCGATTATCCTTATACTCAGCTACGAATCGGCATTTCTTATTCTATCGATATTCTCAATCGGGAATGAGTTTTTTGAGCTTTTTACGATAAAATTTATTCTATGCCTGCCTTGTGTTTGTTTGACAAGTCTGTCTAAAAATAGGTAGCGTTCCGGTATCACCAAATAAATTTGTTTCTGCTCTCGCCTTTCACTATTTTTGTCTCGGAATTATGAAAAAAGGAACAGAACAAGAAGAACAGGTCGCGCCGTTGGCTGCCAGCTTGCATGCGTGGTACGCCGAGAATCACCGGGTGTTGCCGTGGAGGGGTATTACCGATGCGTATCGTATTTGGATTTCGGAGATTATTTTGCAGCAGACACGGGTGGCGCAGGGCTTCGAATATTACAATAGATTCATATCCCGATTTCCCGATGTGCGGTCTTTGGCTGCCGCCGATGACGACGAGGTGATGAAACTGTGGCAAGGATTGGGCTATTATAGCCGGGCTCGTAATTTGTTGACTGCTGTCCGTCAGGTGGTGGAACGATTCGGCGGGGAGTTCCCGACGACTTACGAAGGTATACGTTCTTTGCAGGGAATAGGGGATTATACGGCGGCAGCGGTAGCTTCGTTCGCTTACGGGTTGCCTCATGCCGTGGTGGACGGTAATGTGTATCGGGTTCTTTCCCGAATTTATGGTATCGATACGCCTATCGACACGACCGAGGGACGAAAGTTGTTTGCCGCTCTTGCCGACGAGTTGCTCGACCGGAAAGACCCGGGCGGGTATAATCAGGCGTTGATGGAGTTCGGTGCACTGTATTGTGTGCCTCGCTCACCTCAGTGCGGAAGGTGTATTTTTGCCGACCGTTGTATGGCTTTGGCGACTCATCGAGTAGACGAGTTACCAGTGAAACAGGGTAAGACGGTGGTAAAACCTCGTTATTTCAATTATTTTTATGTGAGACAGGGCGGAGATACTTGGATTCGTCGGCGAGAGGGGCGTGATATTTGGCGTAATTTGTATGAGCTTCCGCTTATCGAGACCGATGAAGAACAGGGGCTCGATGACTTGCAGCGTAGCGGTATTTGGGCAGAGTTGTTTCATGGCGCCGGACAAGTGGGTGTTTCGTCTCAGGTGTATAGTTGTAAGCATGTGTTGTCGCATCGTATCATTCATGCCCGTTTTTACATGGTGGAGACGGAGTTTGCTCCCGATATGACCGGGTATATGAAGATTCCGGTGGAACGATTGGGGGACTATGCCGTGTCGCGCTTGACCGAAAGTTTCTTGGAAAAGCTGTCTATGAATTATTCTTCGTTGTTTTGAGACCGGATAATCTTACTTATTCATACGGGTAAGGAAAGGGATAGTCGCTATTTATATAAACGAGGCTGATGTGCTGAATGTCGCTATGTTTGGGGGCAGTCGAAATCAGAGGGGATTTTTTATGTGTCTAACTCCTGTCGTCAGAAACTATTGTTTCTTCGGTTTCTCCCCTTTAACCCCTCTCATCGTCGCTACCGCTCCTCTGTTTCTCCCCTATATTTTGCGTTGCAAAACACAGGGGAGAAGGAATAATACCAACAGCCGTCGCAACAAAATTGGGTATCGTCTTTTCTCTCTGCTTATCGCAGATGAAATAGGGGAGTGTCCGTAGGGTGAGGGGGTAAATTCTACAAACAAAAATCCTATGTGCTATCTTTTTTAACCCCTCTCCTCGTTGCTACCGCTCCTCGGTTTCTCCCCTATATTTTGCGTTGTAACACCCCGTAATGCTACGGGACACGGCAGGGGAGAAGGTAGAATGTTGTCTTGTTGCGTAGAAAGCTCGTCGGATTGTAACAAAAGCTAAGAAATGTGTTGTACTCCTCCTCTGCGCACGAATGTGCGATAGGGGAGGTGTCACGAAGTGACGGAGGGGTTGAGTTTTCTCAAATCTATTCAGTTGCTTTTTAACCCCTCTCCGAAGGAAACTATCGTTTTTTCGGTTTCTTCCCTATATTTTGCGTTGTAACACCCCGTAATGCTACGGGACACGGCAGGGGAGAAGGTTAGAGTGTTTTGTCGCTAAAATTTGTTTCTGCTCTCGGTTTGCACTATCTTTGACACAACATAAAACAATCGAATGATAGAAAGAGTAATCATATTGGATGCTGTCGATCCGGTAGCGTTTTACGGCGTGAATAATGCGAATGTACAGTTGATTAAGAATTTGTTCCCGAAAGTGCGTATTGCCGCCCGTGGGAATGTGATGAAGGTGATCGGCGATGAGAAGGAGACCGAGGTTTTCGAGGAGAAAATCAAGTTGCTTGAAAAACATTGCGCCGAATATAACCAGTTGAGCGAGGAGGTAATCATCGATATTATCAAGGGCGATGAACCGCAAGCGATAAAACCGCAGGAGAACCTCATTATTTACGGAGTGAACGGTAAACCGATTACGGGGCGTACGCCAAACCAAAAGAAACTGGTGGAGGCTTTCGCCAAAAACGACTTGACTTTTGCGCTCGGTCCGGCGGGGTCGGGCAAGACTTATGTGGCGATAGCCCTTGCGGTGAAAGCGTTGAAAAACAAAGAGGTGAAGAAGATTATCCTGAGCCGTCCGGCTGTGGAGGCAGGAGAAAAATTGGGCTTTCTGCCGGGGGATATGAAGGATAAAATAGATCCTTATCTGCAACCGTTGTACGATGCTTTGCAGGATATGATTCCGGCAGTGAAGCTGAAAGAGTACATGGAGACGAACGTGATACAAATCGCTCCGTTGGCATTTATGAGGGGGCGTACGTTGAGCGATGCGGTGATTATTCTCGATGAGGCGCAGAACACGACCACACACCAGATAAAAATGTTTCTTACCCGATTGGGTATGAATGCGAAAATGATCGTTACCGGCGATATGACGCAGATCGATTTGCCTGCGTCGCAGACTTCGGGGTTGATACAGGCGATAGGGATTTTGAAAAATGTAGAGGGTATAGCCCGAGTGGAATTCAACAAGAAAGATATCGTGCGACATAAATTAGTACAGCGTATCGTCGAGGCTTATGAAAAACACGACGAGAAAGTACGCAAGGCTTCCATGTCTAAAAAGTATGAACAAGCCGAGAAAAAAGGAGAAGAGTAATGGGCGGTAACCTGTGGAGAAAATGGCTGGGAGAGAGTGACGAGCCGGGTCGTAACCGAGTGCAGGCTTTTGTTTATTCTCGTTTGTGGATGGGGGTATTTCCTTCATTCTTGGCAGGATTCGCTGTTATATTCCTTATTTGTTACTGGGGGAATCTGCCTGTCGAGAAGTCATCTAACAAGGCTTTGCTCTCCGGACTGTTATGCGTGGTGGGTTATGCGATAGGGGTTTGGGCTGCCGTAGCTCCCGATAAAGACGATGAGGAAGACGAGGTAGAGGATTCAACCGGAAAGGCGAGTTGGATAGATAAAGTGAAGTTAGCCGTTTGTTGTTTGGCATTAGTCGCTATATTCGCTTATCCCAGCATAGAACGGGTACTTAGCGGTGAACGAACCATTTTAGAGGGTTGTGTCGAACTGACGGGAAAATGCTTGATGATTGTCTGCTTGTTTGTTCCCGTTTATATCCGTTTAAAACGAAAGTCGAGAGGGTGTTTGAAATAGATTTATCTTAATCTTGCAATCGGTACACTATCTCGTTTTTATGTTGTATCTTTGCGCACAGATGCGAAAATGGGCTGCGCCTCGGCACTCTTAAATGAATTTGTTACAGCTCTCGGCTTGCACCGTTTTTTGCAAGGTCATTATCGAAGACGAATAACCGATTATAGTATAAACAGAAAAAGTATTACAGAAATGAAAAATGCTTTGGTAAAAACCGATTTCAAATTTCCCGGACAGAAGAGTGTGTATCACGGCAAAGTGCGCGATGTATACAATATCGACGACGAGCTGTTGGTGATGGTGGTCAGTGACCGTATTTCGGCATTCGACGTGATTCTTCCAGAGGGTATTCCTTACAAGGGGCAGGTGCTGAACCAGATTGCCGCTAAGTTTTTGGATGCTACGTCGGACATTGTCCCGAACTGGAAGGTGGCTACTCCCGATCCGATGGTGACCGTGGGGCTGCGTTGCGAACCATTCAAGGTAGAAATGGTCGTGCGGGGATATTTGACGGGACATGCATGGCGCGAGTACAAGGCCGGCAAACGGACGCTTTGCGGTGAGACGATGCCCGAGGGCATGAAGGAGAACGAAAAATTCCCGCATCCTATCATCACGCCGACTACCAAAGCCGATGAGGGTCACGACGAGGATATTTCGAAGGCGGAGATTATCGCCAGAGGTATCGTCTCGAAAGAGGACTATGAACAGTTGGAGAAATATACGTTGGCGTTGTATCAACGGGGCTGTGAGATGGCTGCTCAAAAGGGGCTTATTTTGGTGGATACGAAGTATGAGTTTGGCAAAATAGGCGATAAAATCATTCTCATCGACGAGATTCACACGCCCGATTCTTCGCGCTATTTCTATGCCGAAGGTTATGAAGATCGTCTTGCCCGTGGCGAGGAACAACGTCAGTTATCGAAAGAGTTCGTGCGTCAATGGTTGATTCAGAATGGATTTCAGGGTAAAGAGGGACAACAGGTTCCCGAAATGACCGAGGAATACTGCAACAGCGTGTCGGATCGCTATATCGAGCTATATGAGCATATCGTGGGCGAAAAGTTCGTGAAAGCCGAGGGCGAGGACGTTGCCGCCCGTATCAAAAAGCACGTGACCGATTTTTTGAACAACCGTAAAAAATAACCGGTAAAAATCGATTGGTGACGAATGGATTATAAAGCGGAGGGAATAAAGCCTTATGACGAGGAGACGGACAAGACGACGCAGGTGCGGGAGATGTTCGATTCTATCGCTCCGGCTTATGACACAATGAACCGGACAATGACACTGGGTATAGACCGGTGGTGGCGTTGGGTGGCCGTGAAAATGTTGCGTCGCTATTCTCACCGTCGTATTCTCGATGTGGCTACGGGTACGGGTGATTTGGCGTTGCTACTGGACGAGCGTCTGCATCCAGACTGTGTCGTGGGTATCGATTTGTCGGAAGGCATGTTGCGCATAGCTCGTGAGAAAGTGACCGAGCGAAATGCACAAGAGCGGATTCTTTTCGAGGTGCAGGATTGCTTGTCGATGACATTCGACGACAACAGTTTCGATGTGGTGACGGTCGCCTACGGGGTGCGTAATTTTGAACATCTCGAAGATGGTTTTCGGGAGATGTACCGGGTGTTGAGTCCCGGCGGCGCACTGTGTGTGATCGAGTTGTCCACTCCCGAAAGATTCCCGTTTCGCCAGCTTTATAAGTTCTATACCTATACGTTTATTCCTTTCGTGGGTCGGTTGGTGTCGAAAGACCGCCGGGCTTACAGCTATCTGCCCCGTTCGGTAGCGGCCGTTCCACAAGGTGAGGATATGCTCGCTATTTTCCGTCGTGCGGGTTTCGGCCATTGCTATTGTCGTCGGCTTACTTTCGGCGCTTGCACGATTTATATCGGAGAGAAGTGAGAGGAGATATTATTGAGGTGTAACAAGGCCGGAGTGTTTATTAGATACTCCGGCCTTGTTTTATTTAGGTTCAGTAGGAAATCGGAGGGGATTTTTATGCATCTAACCCCTCACCTCAGAAACGGCTGTTCCTGAGGTGTCTCCCCTATATTTCTAACGCAATACCCCGTAATGCTACGGGACACGGCAGGGGAGAAGGGGTATAAACAGACTGATGAGATGTCGTTTTCAACCCTTCCGTCACTACGTGCCACCTCCCCTATATTTTGCGTTACAAAACACAGGGGAGGAGTTTTAAATGTTTCCGATTGTGAAACAGAAATACTCTATAAAGCTATGGGGACATGGAGGGAAAGGAGGTTTAAAGTTTCGCTTCAATGGCGATATGCACATCTCTTGCGTTCTAAACGTAGACTTTCTCATCATTGCATAAGGATAGTTTTAGTAATAAAATAGGGTATTCTCCTCTTCATCAGCCGTTTCCCCGTATTATTACGGGGTGTCCGCATAGATCGGAGCAGAGGAGAAGTTGGAATACTTCTCGACCTTTCCTTCTGTGTCTCATTGAGGGGAGTTTATAAAGAAAGAGCTGCCGATTGGCAGCTCTTTCTTTATGGATAGATAGTTTGGTCCAATTATTTCTTGGCCGGGCATGTAGGCTTGATTTGTTTGAAGAAATCGTTGCCTTTGTTGTCGACGAGAATGAATGCGGGGAAATCTTCCACTTCGATTTTCCAGATGGCTTCCATGCCGAGCTCGGGATATTCGAGGCATTCGATACTCTTGATATTGTTTTGAGCGAGGATAGCAGCCGGACCTCCGATACTGCCGAGGTAGAATCCTCCGTGTTTCTTGCAGGCGTCGGTGACAGCTTGGCTGCGGTTTCCTTTTGCCAACATAATCATAGAGCCCCCGTGACTTTGGAAGAGGTCTACGTAGGGATCCATTCGACCGGCTGTCGTGGGACCCATCGACCCGCAAGCCATGCCTTTCGGCGTTTTTGCCGGACCTGCATAGTAGATGGGGTGGTCTTTGATGTACTGCGGCAAGTCTTCGCCCCGGTCGAGCCGTTCTTTGAGTTTGGCGTGCGCAATGTCCCGACCGACGATAATCGTTCCGTTGAGCGACAGACGTGTGGCAACGGGGTATTTATCCAACTCTTTGAGAATTTCGCTCATAGGTTGGTTGAGGTTTATTTTAACGGCGTTGCCTTCACCGGCTTGGCGGAGTTCTTCGGGAATGAGCTCGCCGGGGTGACTGTCGAGTTTCTCGATCCAAATACCGTCCTTGTTGATTTTACATTTGATGTTTCGGTCGGCCGAGCAGCTCACTCCCAATCCTACGGGGCAGGATGCTCCGTGGCGGGGCAGACGGATAATGCGTACGTCGTGTGCCAGATATTTACCGCCGAACTGTGCGCCGAGTCCGATACGGTGCGCTTCTTCCAAGACTTGTTTTTCCAACTCGATGTCCCGGAAAGCTCGTCCGAATTCGTTTCCGGTCGTGGGCAGACTATCGTAGTAGTGGGTGGATGCCAGTTTCACGGTGAGCAAGTTTTTCTCGGCCGAAGTCCCGCCGATGACGAATGCAATGTGATAGGGCGGACAGGCTGCCGTACCCAATGTTTTCATTTTTTCCACCAAGAAAGGAACGAGTGTCCCGGGGTTGAGAATGGCTTTCGTTTCTTGGTAGAGGTATGTCTTATTCGCCGATCCACCGCCTTTGGTGACGCAGAGGAATTTATACTCCATACCTTCGGTAGCTTCCAGGTCGATTTGCGCGGGAAGATTACATTTGGTATTTACCTCGTCGTACATGGTAAGGGGTGCGTTTTGGGAGTAGCGCAAGTTTTCCTCGGTATAGGTTTTGTAAACGCCGAGGGAGAGAGCTTCTTCGTCGCAATATCCCGTCCAGACTTGCTGGCCTTTCTCTCCGTGAATGATTGCCGTACCGGTGTCTTGACAGAAAGGAAGTACTCCTTTGGCGGCCACTTCGGCATTTCGGAGGAAGGTGAGCGCTACGTATTTATCGTTTTCGCTGGCTTCGGGATCGCTCAAAATCTTAGCTACTTGTTCGTTGTGCGAACGGCGAAGCATAAACGATACATCGCGGAAGGCGGCGTTCGCCATAGCGGTAAGACCTTCCTTTTCGATTTTCAAGATGGGTTTTCCTTCGAACTCGCTTACAGATACATAATCTTTCGTGAGCAAATAATACTCGGTCGTGTCTTCGCCGAGCGGGAACATGGGTTGATACTTAAACGGTGTGATAGCCATAGTTATATGTTATTTAGTATGTTTTGTCTGACGATGGGGAGACCGAACGAGGTGTAGGCAGGCTCCGGCGATCGTGTTGCAAAAATAATGAAAGGCGGGTGCAGAATAAAACAAATTCGTTTGTTTTTTATGCCCAGCCAGCTCTTCTTTTCGCTCGCAGGACAAAAATAAAGAATTTTTTCGGTAATTCATCTTTTGTCGTGAAATCTTTCGAGAAAGAGGTACAATGTATGAAGCTGCCATAAAAACGGCCTCGACCGGGGTTTACTTTGCCGTACCATATATGGCTAAACTAATCATTGAATTTATGGAAAAGAATTATCAAAAAGAAAATCGCAATCTGCGAAAATCACGCGATTTGCTCGTGGAACGAATCTTACATCGATATCCTGCCCGGAGGGTCGATAGCGACGACGATTTGTTCGATGCTTTGGAGGAATACGACTCGTATCGGAACGAACGGTATGAGCGTCTTGCCGACGACCAGAGCAAGCTGTGCAAATTGTTTATGTCGAACCCGAAAATGGGAGCGTTTATCTCGGACGTTATCGGTGGGGAGGATGCTCTTATCGCTTGTGTACGTTACTTCGGGAAGGATATGCTCGATTGTGCCGAGGACGAGGGGCGCATGGAAGAGGTTCGTAAGGCGAACGACGAGTACCTATCACGCATGGCACGATTCGGCGAATTGGAAAACCAAATGCGGGAGAACTTGAAAAACAGCACTCGTTGTATGGAGCGTTTCAAGTCGGAGAAGGGAATGAGCGACGAGGAGTTCGAGGGTTTTCTCGACCGGGTGTATCATTTGTGCAACCATGTGTTTATGGGAGAATTGAACGACGAAGTTCTCGGGTTACTTTTCAAGGGGTTGTATTACGATCGTGACTTGTCTTGTGCCGAGCGGGAAGCCGAGGTGCGTGGACGTAACGAGCGTATCGTTTTCGAAAAACGGGAACGTAACGGCGATTCGTTGCCTCCTTTGCGAAACGGAGGCAGTTTCGAGCCTGATGCCGATCTTTCGCCCGTATTCGGAAACCGTCGCCGCCGTAGCGTGTGGGACTTGTAGGTTTTTGAAAAGGGGATTGAAACAACTTCTAAATTATTCTAATTCTTATGTTTTTATTGTATTCTAAAATGAAAAGAGAGATGAAAAATTTTTTATTGAAATGGAAAAAGCCGCTTCTTTGGTTGACCGGTTTCGTATTGTTGGTACTGTGTTGGCAAGTTTGGGACGGACTGTTCGATGCAGGGTTGGTATTGGCGGCGATCGTACCGGGTGTGTCGGGCGGAAAAATCGTATCCAACGAACCGTTGACGACCGATATTGTTCGTGAAGGGAGTCCCTCTCTGTTGCGTAGCGAAGTGGATAAACGCATCGTGAAAATACGACCGATGTCCACGCCTATCGATCAGTTATCACGGTGGAACGGTTCACGGAAGGCTTCGTCGATGATTGTCGATTATTATTCGGTCGATGTGAAACCTACCAAGTCATATATGAAGGCCTCGTATGTGGCTCCCGGAGCATCGACCGTTAACGACTCGCATAAAAAGGCGACTATCAATGCCGTGGACAACAACATATTCGAGGTGTCGGAAACTTTGTTGGTTCAAGGTGTAAAAGGGTATGATCCCGACGGGGAGATGTCGAATGCCGACTTGGTGCTTTATATCGCCGCAAAAGACGAGGATACGGGGGCATTGACCGTCTATCCCATCAATGGTTCCAAAATAGGTTCGGTGACCAACTGCGTGCCGTCTATTCCCGTGAATACGCCGCTTATCCGTATGGGGCGTGCGGCAACGGAACTCGATGTGCAGACGGCACAATTCGCCGCTTTACCTATCAAGAGTCAGAATTTTTGCCAGATATTCAAAATGCAGATCGAGCAATCGACTTTCCAAAAAATAGCGAATAAAGAGGTCGAATGGGATTTCTCGGATGCTGAGGAAGCTGCTATTTACGATATGCGATTGGGTATGGAAAAGAGTTTTATGTTCGGTGTGAAGAACACGATTTTCGACCCTCGTAAAAAGGAGAATGTGATGCTGACGGGCGGTATCTGGTGGCAGGCCGGAAATCATTATACCTACAATCCTACTGTGGAGATGACACAGAACGATTTGATCGATATGATGCGACAGGCTTTTACCGGGAACGGAGGGAATAAACGGAAGGTGTTGATTGGCGGTTCTTCGTTTATCGGCCGTATCAATAAGATAGAGATGACCAAAGTGGTGATGGCCCGCGAAGATAAGGTTCAGTGGGGCATCGACTTCTCGGAAATCAAATCGAAGTTCGGGAAGCTGTATGTGCTTTATTCGGAGGTATTCGACGATTGCGGCATGAGCGACTACGGATTTATTTTCGACCCGGAATTTATCCAGAAATGGTCTCATGTCCCGTTCGACTCGCAGGAACTCGATTTGAAAAAATCGGGGGTACGCAATACCGATGCGTTGGTACTGACCGAGGCCAGTTGTTTGACATTGCGCTATCCGGCTGCTCACATGCGTATCGAGCCGGTCATACCCGATGAAGAATAAGTGATATGATTCAAGGGGACTGAGGGGCGACCGGGACATCTTACCCGGCTCCCCTTTTTCTAAAATTCGGCCTCTCCTCGAAACTGTGTTTTTTCGTGTCACTCTCTTATATGGTTGTTTGAAACTGTTGTGTTACATGGCACGGGAGAAATTTTTATACAGCCGTTCTTGCGAGAGAGATATGGTTGTTTCGGCGAGGGGCTATATAGTTTTTAAATTAAATATAATGATATGATGAAGATTTATCAGACCCGGTTGGGAAACCTATCTACCTCGGTCGATGTGAACGGTGTACCTCGTCGGGTACAATTTCTTGCCAGTGACGGTGTAAACGGAATTTTTTCTACGGCCGACGAACAGTTGCAGCGGGCTATGGAAAATAGTCGGGGGTATGGGAGACGATTCAAATTGTCGGACGTCGCACAGCCGGCATCGGAAGAGAAAATTTATACGTTAGTACCGGAGGTTCGCTCTTGGCAGGACGCAAGGGATTATTTGAGAAGAGAGCCGTACGGGCTTTCTGACGAGGAAGTCTCCTCTCCTGCTCTTATCGAGCAAGCGGCCGAACGGTTGAATTTGATTTTTTCACAATTAAAAAAGAGGAACAAGCGATGAGAACGACTATACACAATCATTTGCGAGGGCAAAACGGGTGCTTGGGATTTTATTATGGGTTGGCATCTCTTCTCTCGGCATATCCCGAGGGCGGTTTGCCGGGAGAGTTTTTTATCAATGGGGAAACTCAATCCATTTGGATATGGGATTCTACCGGTCGTTCGTGGTACGATACGAATCATGCGGCTCCTTCTCCGTTCATGGGTATTATCACTGAACCGGCGACTTTCAGCCCGGCGGTCGAAAGCGGTGTGCAGGCTTGTTTCATCTATGTGGCCGGAGGTAAAGGGTCTTATGTTTTCCCTGCCTTGAAAGGATCGGCGGCAATGACCGTGACGACAGACTCGTCGGCAATTATCACCCTTGTGTGGGACGGAACGGCATGGCGGAATTATGTGACTCCATTGATGTTCGACGATGCCGTGCGTCCTGTTTATCTCTACCGAGGGACGTGGAATCCATCTTTCACTTATCGATGTACCGGTGGAGCCGCCGATGTGGTTTATTTTATGGGTAAGTACTATCAGGTGAAGTTTTCGGTAGGCAGCACGACAGCTTCGCCGGCATCTTCGAATGATTGGGAAGAACTTTCTCGTTTTTGTGCCATAGCCGACGAGATAAAATTGAAGCCCAACGGATTGGTTTTGCTCGATGGGCAGCAAACTATTCGGGTGTCGAGCGAGCTTTCTTCGTGGGAGTTGTGCAATGGCGAAATCTGTCATAAAGAAACAGGAACTTTTTTGTCGCAGGCCGGGGAGTTGCGTGTGCCCATTGGAGATGGAGAAGTCGTGATAAGTCCTTTACAAAAGGGAATTGTCGTTTATTCGGGCGATGGCGATAAAGTCTTTCAAATAGGGTTGGATGCAGCCGGAGAGGCTTTGTTAAAAATGACTCGGCCCATTGAAAACGGTTCGTGCGAGGTGTCGATTTCTCCTCGGCAAATCGAAATCTCTCGTCTCGATGGGACCGGATTACCGGTTTACCGCAGTTCGTTTACTGCCGACGGGTTGAATTGTGCATTAAAAAAATGGACCGATATTCTTTCGGAGGGTGATATTTATGTGGACGAGAATAATTTTGTGAGACAGAAGAAAGGCGCGTGATGAAAGTAAGTGTAGATGAGTTGGTAGACCGGGTTAAAGCGAACATGGAGGAGCTAACCGATTCTTTCGATGCCGGTATCGTGATGACCGCAGGGATAGGAGTAGAGCGATATATACGGGAGAAAATGCCGGATGCCTTGCTTGCCGTATGGGCAACGGAACCGGTATCGTCGTTGCCTTTGATAGATTGCGCTTCGTTGTTGCGACCACAGCGTTCGTCCGACGGTAGCGGATATGTACTTTTGCCCGATGATGTGTGGCGTATGGCTGAGTTTTGTATGGACGGGTGGAGGCAGCCTGTTACGGAATTTATCGATAAAACGTCTCTCGAATATGAGTTGCAGTTCAATTTTTATACCCGGGGAGGCTGTTCGACACCCGTATGTGTTTTATCGAACGAAGAAGGACAAAAACGTATCGATTATTACTCGCTTCCTGCGCATGTCATTTCTCATCGGGTGAGGTCGGCTCGTTATGCCGCTTATCCTGCCCGCGATGCCGAGAGTTATGAGTTACTTCCTTCGTTGATACCGGTCGTTTGTTATACTTGTGCGGCTCTTGTGTATGAGATATTGGGTCGTCCGGAACAAGCTGCGGCCATGATGCGTTGTATCGTGCGATAGGGGTTATAGATTCGGGACAGTTTCAAATCTTCCCGAATCTATTTTGTTCCCGTGTGTGGCCGGAATTATTTATCGGGGCGAACGTCGCGCAATAATTCGTATGGTATCTTGCCGATTTGAGCTGCCGTTTCGGAAAAAGAGCTGTGTACCGATCCCAATACATGGCGGGTACGCGATAGGAGGTATAGCTCTATCAGCGCTTCTTGCATACCTTCCAAACTGTTACGGTCGGCTTTGTGGACAGAGGTGAACACTCTATTTCCGAACCGATTTACAATCGAGCGTTTGTCCTCCTCGGAGTCGGAGGCAAGGTAAAATGTCGTGTCGCCGTTCTGTTCTATTTCTTTTTTCATACGCTCGATAAATAAACGGGTAGGACTTTGTGCGATAGATAGAGCATTGTCGGTCCGGCGAATGTGGACACCCACTGTATTTGTTCCGAAGAGGGAACAACGGGTATCTATTTCTTGCAAGATGGAAGCGAGAGGACGAAAAACGGAGAAGCGGTCATTTTCATCTTCGGGAGAATAAAAATATACGAAAGAGGCTATATAAACTTTCCTATTCTTTGCCCAGTCGTAAAAATCGAAGTTCTCGTAAAAAAGGTGTAAGGCCTGTTTTTCATAGATACAGTTATTGAAGATTGCCTTTTGAAAAAGACGGGGAATGAAAATATTTTTCTGCCGGGGCCTGTCGTAAAGCAGGTAATCGCTCCATGTAGCCTCCGTTACTTTTACATTCGGTAAATCGATCGGTTCGAATAATTGGTCGAAACGGCAATTTAATCCTCGGTCTTTGAACCAAATAATATGTAACTCGCTATTTGCTTTTCGGCTTAGTTTAATTGCCGAGTCGATCGCTTTCATGCGATTGGCAAGGCCGCCTACCGGAACGAGCAATATATACCTTTTTTTCATGTTCGAAATGTTTATTTTCTGTTCGATACGAAAGAGAAAAAAATGATTGTAATTCTCTTTTTTATCCGATAATCATATAATATTAAACAAAACTATGAATTTAATTTTATTTCGTTTTGTCTTTTAATAAATGTTTTATCGAGAGCGGATTGAAAGAAATCGAGCAAATGAGGTTGTTTCGCCTCATTAAAAGAATTATTTTTGCAAACCCGTTTAGGGAAGCGGATAAATATTTTGTTCTAAAATGAAAGAGTAGTTTCAATGATCGGTAAAAGTTTGGATATAGGGAGTTCTGTCATTCGATTTTTTTCGAAAAACTTTTATACACTCATTCTTTTTGCGTTGGTTCTTATATCTGCATTTTCCAGTATATGGCTTTTCTATTTTGAAATAGTGAAAGACACGAATCCGCTTTCGTCGATACCGGCTCATATTGTTAAGACGCTGTTCGATGCAATGGTTTTGATGTCTCCTTTTTTTGTCGTCAAAAGACGGGGATTCGTTTTTATACCGTTGATTTTGCTCGATGTATTTTGTTTGTCGGCCGTATGGTATTACCGGAACTATTTGGATATAATACCGTTTTCTTCTTTCCTTTTGTATGAAAACCTTACTCCTTTGTTGTTGGAAAGTGCTTTCGCTTCGGCGCGATGGATCGATTGTCTGGCAATCGTTCCTACTTTGATGACCGGGGTTCTTTACAAATTTGTTTTACAGAAAAAAGTGCAAAAAGAGCGGAGGCGGCTATGGTGGCCGGTGATCGTTATCTTGTCGGTTTTTGTCTGTTTTCATATTTTTCTTTCGGTGCGGGATATAAAATCGAAACAGTATGATTCTCTTACCGATAGATTTGTCACTTTCCCCAATAATATATTGTATTTCGATCTGAATGGAATGTGCGGATATATTCTGTATCATGCCGCTACTTCGCTTTTGCCCCAACCTGAATTGACGGAAGAAGAAACGATTCGAATCCAAGATTATCTCGACGCTTATCCCCGTTATGCAGATAACATCTATTCGGTTAATGAAAACAAAAATTTGATACTTATTATCGTAGAGTCGCTTAACTCATGGGTGATCGGCAAGAGCTTTTGCGGAGAAGAGATAACACCATGCTTGAACCGGATCGTAAACGACAGCAACTCGATTACAGCAGTTCATGTTTTGCCACAAGTGAAGGACGGTAGATCGAGCGACGGGCAATTCATGTTCAATACCGGATTGCTTCCCTTAAAGAGCGGAGCCGTCGCTACCCGATATGACGATGTGGATTACTATTCTATCGCCAAAGCGTTGAAGCGACGGAATTACACGGCGGTAAACATGACGGTCGATGGGAATAATTATTGGAATCAGGCCGAGATAAGCGTCGCTTACGGGTATGACCAGAATATCGATAGATTGGGTGGTGGAACAAGTGTTACGGATAGTGTGCTGATGGAACGGGCTATTGAAAAAATAAAAGTGCAGAAAACGCCGTTTTTCTATCAATTGATAACAGGGACGTCTCACAAGCCTTATAATGAGCCGTATCGGAAGACGAAGTTGTCGGGTGCTACTGAGTTTCCGGAGGAGGTGAGAAATTATATGGAGGTTATTCATTATACCGACCGTTGTATCGGAGCGTTCGTCGATTCGCTTCGTAGTAACGGATTGTACAATAATACAGTTATTGCGATAGCCTCGGACCATAACCAATTACTTTCTCCTTGCGGAGTACCCGGTTATAACGATACGGAGGCTGCGTTCATCGTGGCGAACGCCGGTGTGAAATATACGCACACTTCGGTTATGGGACAAATCGATATTTATCCTACCTTGCTCGATGTAATGAATTGTAATGATTATGCATGGAAGGGTTTAGGTTACAGTATTTTGCGCACTCCGGTCGGAAGTGCGGCCGGTTGGAATGGGACAGTTTACGGTAACGAAGGCGATTCTTTGGCCTCCCGGCAGATAGAAGCATGGGATATTTCGGAAAAGATAATTACCAAAGGATATTTCAGTTTAAAATAATACTATAAATTTTTATTTCATTACATTTGCATCGAATGTTATCGAAGGCAAATGTGGTTGGATAAATTTTCGGCACGAGTTTTTTCTTGGAACCGCGAGGGACAGTATCTGTTGTTTTATCTGCTTACTGTCTGTTGCTTTATGTTTCCTATCGAATATTTACATATCGGGTTGAAATATTCGACTATTTTCGATTTGCGTATTCTTCTTCCACAGGGAAAGCCTGTGGGCGATACGCTTTCGGCTTTTGCGCCGACTGTGGGCGATGCTTTTTTATTGTCGTTGCCTCTTTTCTTTTTTACGAACAGGCGGTGGGTCGTGTTTATTCCGCTTTTCCTGTTCGACGTTTTTTGTCTTATCCAGACTTTGTATGCTCGTGTCTATGAGGATATTATGCCATATTCGTCGTTCTTTCTCGTGAACAACGTCAACGATGTGCTGCTTAACAGCGTGAGGGGATTGATCCGGTTACGCGATATATTTGTGTTCTTTCCCACTCTGTTACTTTTGGCGGGGTATATTTTCTATTTCAAGAAACAGCGCCATTATCCGTCTTCACGTACCAGAGCGGTTGCCGCCTTCGTATCGTTGTCGATAGCTTTGTCTTCCTATGCGGTCAGAGCTCATCATATTTATCATCGTGCGCCTTCCGATCAAGAGTCTCCGTGGACGGCTTTCATTACGCCTTATAATTATCGTGAGTACGTGGTGTTTAACGGTGTCGTGCCTTATACGTGCTATGCGTTTGTCTCTTCGCTTTTGCAGGGTGGAGAGCTGAATGCCGAGGAACGGAAAACCGTTGAATCTTATCTTGACGACATGCCGCGTTATGGTGATAATAGATATGCCGTAGAACCGGGAAGGAATCTTATTCTTATCGTCGTGGAATCGATGAATTCGTGGTTATTGAACCGGACAGTGAACGGGGTGGAGATTATGCCCCGGCTCAATCGCCTACTGTCCGAAGAAGGCACATTTTCGGCTCTCCATTTAATTCCGCAAGTAAAAGACGGTCGGTCTAGCGACAGCCACTTGATATTCAATACGGGGCTTTTACCTGCGAAGGTAGGGGCGACCGCCGTGCTGTACGGCGGAAACACCTATCCGGCTTTGGGGCATGCGTTGAGAGATAAAGGTTATCGGACTTTGAATATCGTATGCGACCGGGCTCAGGATTGGAATCAGGCGGAAACTTCTCCGGCATACGGTTTTGAAACTTTATATGATAAAACATCGTTCGGTGCGAGCGAGACTTTGAGCGATTCGGTTCTGTTTGCCGAAAGTCTTTCTATTTTGAAACGGACACAAGAGCCGTTTTTCTCTCAGATAGTGACTATCTCGACACATGCTCCGAACAAGGCTCCGTCCAATCCCACGGCTCTTTCCCGATACCCGACCGAGTCGAGCGAGTTGGTCAACACGATGGAGGCTTTTCATCGCCTCGACAAACAGTTGGGCAGTTTTCTCGATTCGCTGAAAGCGTGCGGGCTGTACGAACGCTCGGTAATCGCTATTGTTTCGGACCATGACGAGTTGGGTAAAAATGTGTTGGACGGGCGCGAGCATAGGACACTTGCCGACCGTGAGGTAGCGTTAGTTTTATTGAATACTCCGTACACGATTTCTTATGAGGAGACGGCGGGGCAAATCGATGTATATCCGACATTGCTCGATATCATGGGGTGTAACGAATACGGTTGGAAAGGTTTGGGATATAGTTTGTTCCGTACTCCGGTCGAGAGTGCTGTTTATTGGGACGGAAGTTCTTTGGGAAACCGTCGGTCTCCTTTGTATTCGAGGCAGACGCAGGCGTGGGATATTTCACGTCTGATGATTACCGGAGATTTCTTTTCCGGGAAATCTTTCGGGTATGACGAGGAGTGAAGCGTGGGGTAATGTTTATCGACCGTTTTGTCCGATATGATTTTAATATTTCTGTATTTGGCTCTTTGAAAAAAAAATACGAAATTTGCAAATCCGAAAGAAATATAAAACTTACATAAACAAAAGAGATTACAATGAAGAAAAGTGCACTTCAAACCGCTCGTGCTTCGTATCAGCCTAAGTTGCCCGAAGCTATTAAAAACGGCGTTACCATCGTCGAAGGCAAGGCCACGCAATCGGTTGCCGATCAGGAGGCTATCGCTAAGTTATTCCCTAACACATACGGCATGCCTGTTCTCCGTTTCGAAGCAGCTGCAAAGAAAGAATATCCGGCTATCAATGTGGGTGTTATCCTTTCCGGCGGTCAAGCTCCCGGTGGACATAATGTAATTTCTGGTCTTTTCGACGGTCTTAAAGCTCTGAATAAAGAGAGCCGTTTGTTCGGTTTCCTTTTAGGCCCCGGCGGATTGATCGAACATAAATATATGGAACTTACGGCCGATATTATCGATGACTACCGCAATACGGGCGGATTCGACATTATCGGTTCGGGACGTACCAAACTGGAAACGAAGGATCAATTCGACAGTGGTCTCGAAATTATTAAAGAGTTGGGTATCAAAGCTGTCGTTATTATCGGTGGCGACGATTCCAATACCAACGCTTGCGTGCTCGCCGAATATTATAAACAAATCGGAGCCGGAGTTCAGGTAATCGGTTGCCCGAAAACTATCGACGGAGACTTGAAGAACGAGATGATAGAGTCTTCTTTCGGTTTCGATACGGCTTGTAAAGTATATTCCGAAGTAATCGGTAACATACAACGCGACTGTAACTCGGCTAAGAAATATTGGCACTTTATCAAGCTGATGGGACGTTCGGCTTCGCATATCGCTTTGGAATGCGCTTTGCAGACTCAGCCCAATATTTGTTTGATTTCGGAGGAAATCGAGGCCAAGCAGATGACTCTCGACGATGTAGTAAATTATATCGCCGAAATCGTGGCTGCCCGTGCCGCCAAAGGTAACAACTTCGGAACGGTGTTGATTCCCGAAGGACTTATCGAATTTATCCCTGCCATGAAGCGCCTTATTGCCGAGTTGAACGACTATCTGGCTGCGAACGGTTCGGAATTCGCCATGATCAAGAAATCGGAGCAAATCAATTATATCATCAAACACCTTTCTCCCGAAAATTCGGCTATCTATGCCAGCCTGCCCGAAGGTGTCGCCCGTCAGCTCACGCTCGACCGCGACCCCCACGGAAATGTTCAGGTATCGCTTATCGAAACCGAAAAACTGTTGGGCGAGATGGTCGGACGTCGTTTGGCCGAAATGAAAGCCGAAGGGAAATTCGTGGGTAAATTCGCTACGCAATTCCACTTCTTCGGATACGAAGGCCGTTGTGCCGATCCTTCCAATTTCGATGCCGACTATTGTTATTCGCTCGGTTATACCGCAGCACTGTTGGTAGGCGAGGGCAAAACGGGTTATATGTCGTCGGTTCGCAACACGACCAAACCGGCCAGCGAGTGGATTGCCGGGGGCGTGCCTGTGACTATGATGATGAATATGGAACGCCGTCACGGAGAAATGAAACCTGTTATACAAAAAGCGTTGGTTCGCCTCGATGGGGCTCCTTTCAAATATTTCGCCGCACATCGTGACGAGTGGGCTATGAACACGTGCTATGTCTATCCCGGTCCTATACAATATTTCGGTCCTACCGAGGTTTGCGACCAGCCTACCAAAACGTTGATGTTGGAACAAAACGGAGCTATTTGAGAAGCCGTTTTGAAGTTTCACGAAGATAAGACCGATTATTAGAAAACAAGCAGGTTGCCTGCTGCCGAAAGGCATATAATTATTCAACAAAAAATCCGCACTTGCGGCTTGCAAAATCCCCCGGTACAGAGCGTTCTGTGCCGGGGGTATTTTTTTATTTGTTCTTGGTAAGTAGAGATTAAGGTTCATCGATAATTAGTGTGGATTGTTCTTGTATATTTCAACCCCCTCGCCCTATGAGCACTCCCCCTATATCGCTGCGCGATACAGAGGGAGAGTGTGATACCCGATTTGTTACTGTTATAGTCGATGTTTTTAATCCCTCTTTCGTTTTAACCCCTCCGTCCTTGCGGACACCTCCCCTATATTTTGCGTTGCAAAATACCCCGTAATACTACGGGACACGGCAGGGGAGGAGGTTAATACCTTACGATGTATTGTGTTTGTCTTTCTCTCCTATTTCCTTACGGAAATATCCCGCAGTGCTACGGGGCACGGCAGGGGAGAGGTTGAATGCTTCATTTCATAAACGATTCGCCCCTGCGTTGTATGAAACAAAACGCAGGGGCGAATGTTGTTACGGGACTATATGTATCGATTATTTGCCGCTCTCGATAACGAGGGTAGCTTTTTTCAAACCCTTAGATGTTGCTTCGAGGGTGATTTTTCCCGGTTCTTCGGTCGATGATACGATGGCGGTCATCATGCCTGAGAATACTTTCATGTGGGGGGCTTGGAACGATTCCAACGATGTGGGATCGCCGTTGGCACCTGCCCGGTAGTATCCTTTTCCTTTTACCTTAAAGGTTATTTCATTGGCTGCCGTGGGGCAGAGGTTTCCGTCTTTGTCCACGACTTTCACCGTTACGAACGAGAGGTCTTTCCCATCGGCCATGATTTTGTCGCGATCGGCTGTCAGTTCGATACGATAGGGTTTACCGGCTGTTTTCATCTCTTTTTCGGCAACAGCGTTTCCGTCTTTATCGTAGGCGATGACTTTGACAGTCCCCGGTTCGTATTTGGTGTCCAACCACATCAGACGGTAGCGTTTTTGCCGTTTGAAGTTCGCCGTCGATAGGGAGTCTCCACTGTTATGGACGGTTACCGACAGGTCTTTGGTGCGTTTCCCCTGACTTTTGCCATTTATGAAGAGCTCGGCGGTGGGGTAATTGGTATAGACGAATACGGGAGTTACTTCTCCTTCGCGGCCTTCCCAGTTCCAATGGGGTAGGATATGGAGGGTTTCCACATCTTTATTCCAATGGCTGCGATAGAGGTAGTAGCGGTCTTTGGGGATTCCGGCGAGGTCGATGATACCGAATAGGGAGGAGTGGCTGGGCCAATCGGAATAATAGGGGGTGGGCTCACCCAAGTAATCGAATCCGGTCCAGACGAATTCTCCTATGCAGTAGGGCAAATCTTCGTGCTGTATGAAATCGTCTTCGGGAAGATTGGACCACCCGCAGTGTTCCACATCGTAAGAGGAGGACTGGTGGTCGGGGTATTTGGGCATGGACCGTCGTACTACCGGGAATTTGTAGACTCCCCGCGAACTGATGGTCGATGCCGTTTCGCTTCCCAAAATGATTTCTTGGGGGAGTTTTTTGTAATTTTCGATATATTTGAACGGGCGGTAATTGAATCCCGGTACGTCCATGACTGCCGCCATGTTGTTGTTGACTACGGCGTCCGGGGCATCCATGCCTTGCGTGACGGGGCGGGTGGGGTCTTCGCGGTGGCAGATGTTCTGCAACCATAACGACAGTTTGGGGCCTTTGTCGCCCGCCCATTGGTCGGGGACTTCATTCCCGATACACCACATGACTACGCTGGGATTGTTCCTGAAATGGCGTACTAAGTTCACAATATCTTTTTCTGCCCATTCGCCGAATACGGTGTGATATCCGTTTTGGACTTTGGCTGTCGCCCATTCGTCGAACGATTCGGCCATGACCATCATACCCATTTCGTCACAGGCTTTAATCAATTCGGGTGCAGGCATATTGTGCGAGGTGCGAATGGCGTTACAACCCATATCTTTCAACATACGGATTTGCCGACGTATTCCCGCTTCGTTGGCGATACCTCCTAACGGGCCTAAATCGTGGTGATTGCAAACGCCTTTGAATTGCACCCGTTTGCCGTTCAGGAAGAACCCTTCGCCTTGTCGAACTTCGACGGTGCGAATGCCGAAAGTCGTCGAGTATTGGTCTTTCAGCACATCGCCTTCATATATTTTTGAAATCGAGGTGTAGAGGTCGGGGGTCTCAGGAGTCCATGCCGCAGGATTTTCTATTACAAATTCTTGCTCGAATAGGTCGTTGTCGAAATCGCTTCCTTGTTTGCGATTCGTTGCGACTATCTTTCCGTTATGGTCGACCAAGTCGGTCACGATGACATAGTCGCTCAGGGATTTTCCAGACGGGTAATTCCAAGAAGTCGCTTGCTTTACTTTTGCATATTTGTCGGTGAGTGCGGTGGTGATGATTTGTGTTCCCCACACCGGTACGTGGGCATCGTCGGTTACGATCAGGTGTACATTTCGGTAAAGACCGGCGCCGGGATACCAGCGGGAGCTCTCGGTAAAGTTTTCGAGCCGTACGGCAAGTGTGTTGCTCTCTCCTTGTTTTAAGAAAGGCGATGCGTCGACAGAGAATGCGTTATATCCGTTAGGCCAGTAGCTTGCTTCTTTTCCGTTGATGTAGACACGGGCATGGCTCATGGCTCCATCGAATACCAATGTACATTTTTTCCCGTCTGTATATTCGGGGACATCGAATCGAAGCCTGTACCAACCGGTTCCTACGAAGGGTAAACCTCCGGTACGCCCGGCGTGTTCCATCGCTTCTTTCTGTCCGTCTTGAACAATCGCCGTGTTCTGTTTGTCGTTGTTGATACTGAAAGGACCATAGATAGCCCAATCGTGCGGGATGCAGACCGATTGCCATTTGGTATCGTCGAATTGCGATGTCTTGAATTCGGGATTGTCTTCCCTTGTAAATTTCCACCCCTTTTCTAACAGTTTTTCAGTACGAACCTGTGCCGATAACCATAAAGGGGCAACTAAAAGTGTTAATAGTGCGATTCTTTTTATCATATTTGTAATTTTAGATGGATATGGTAAAAAAATTTCGGATAATATCTATTACGTTTTTATTGGTGGATAAGAGGTTTAGCGAGCATTTTTCCCAATTCTCGGGACGAGACTCACTCGAAGTATTCTTCGTCTTCTTCGTCGGGAATGTGAACGATAAAAGTCGTCGCTCCTATCGTCACCACATCGCCGTCGTGTAATACCGCGCGTTCCCGATCGCTCAACAATTCATGGCGGAGGAATGTGCCGGTGAGACTGGGATTGTCTCTGACCGTGAGTATCGGTCGATTGCCTTTTTCTTTCACGTTAATGATGCAGTGGCGACGATCCATGCTCATGTCGCTCGTTTCGATGGGTATATCCACTTCCGTACCTTTCGATGCACGGCCTATTATATTATCGCCTGCGTGTAAAGGAAATTCTTGCCGGTATCCGAACGCATTTTCCAGTACGGTGATAAACCCGAGAGAGGTGTCTATGTCGTTCTTGTGGCATGCGTCTATCTCGGGCAGTGTCATTAGGAATCGTTTACGACAGGCCGGGCAAATGAAAGATATGTTGCAGGAAGCATCGTAACGAGACTCGTCGAAAGAAAACGTTTTTCCGCATTTCGGACAGATTACCTGTTTCATAAATATCGAGAAGTAAGTGGCAAATTATTTTTCTTTGTCGAAATAATAGTCTAACACATCTTTGGCCGCCATAAACGAACTTTGCTCGTTGTTCAACACTTTCTGTTGTTTCTCTTCCAACATTCTTTCGATTTGAGGATTGCGATAGAAGTGGTCGCGAAGTTGTTCGTTTATCGTTTCGAACATCCAGTATTTGGCTTGTTCTTGCCGTTTGTAATCGAAATATCCGTTTTTCTTGACAAAAGCGATGTATTTGTCTATCATGTCCCAGACCTCGGCGATTCCCAACTCGTAGTATCCAGAGTAGGTGAGCACTTGCGGAGTCCAGCCCGAAGGCGTAGGCGGGAACAGATGTAATGCGTTACGGAATTGTGCTTGGGCTAATTTGGCTTTTTCGATGTTGCTTCCATCGGCTTTGTTGATGACGATACCATCTGCCATTTCCATGATGCCTCTTTTGATTCCTTGCAGTTCGTCACCTGTACCGGCTAATTGGATAAGCAGGAAGAAATCGACCATCGAGTGCACGGCTGTTTCCGATTGCCCGACCCCGACTGTTTCTACAAAGATGTTGTTGTATCCGGCGGCCTCACAGAGAACGATCGTTTCACGAGTTTTCCGGGCTACACCGCCTAACGAGCCTGCCGACGGTGAAGGGCGGATAAAGGCGTTGGGGTGTATCGATAGTTTTTCCATACGGGTTTTGTCGCCCAATATGCTACCTTTCGAGCGTTCGCTACTGGGGTCGATCGCCAATACAGCCAATTTCCCACCCCGTTTCAGTACATGCAACCCGAAAGTATCTATCGATGTGCTCTTGCCGGCTCCCGGTACGCCGGTAATACCCACCCGCACCGAGTCGCAGGCATGAGGCAGACATTTTTCTATGACTTCCTGTGCGAGAGTCTGGTGCTCGTACCGATTGCTTTCCACCAAAGTTACGGCCTGACTGAGTATGCTCGTGTCGCCTTTGACGATACCTTCGACATATTCAGAGGCTGTAAAGGATCGACGTTTCGCTGTCCGCATCTTTTTCAAATACGGATTCACGATGGGCGGTTGTTCTATTCCTTTGTTTACTGCAAGTCCTGCATATTGAGCGTCATTTTCGGGGTGATCCATAATTCAAGAAATTAAGAGTTATTCAAAAGAACCTAATACCCGTATGGGAACCGATGGTCTTTCGGGGTCATCGGTAATAACCATCAATCGGCTGTTCAATAAATTGTTACGAGCCATAGACGGGTCTGCTTCGATAACCAACTCGGTCGTTTTGCCGGGGTTGAGCGTATTTCGTTTCAGTTTTATGTTCAGAGAGCGGTTTTCATTCGCCACTTTGTGTATCGTCAACCGACTTTTTCCGGTATTCGTTATTTTCAAAGTCTGTTTTTTAGCAGTGTTCCCTTTGATGATACCAAAGTCTATGACATTGCTCGATAGCTCGATGTGTCCGGCGTTTTGACGCTGTTCTGGCGAGAGGATGCTAAAATCGTCCAGCAAGTTCGCCGATACCGTGACCGTATTGAAGTCGTTCGAGGAGCCGTTGTCGAGTCCCAAATCAAACTCGTCGCGTCGGAACCCCCAGTCGTCGACAACGTCGGGATCGTAATAAATTTTTATAAGACCTTCCTCATCGGGGTGCAAAACTGCGGGTATCATCTCGACCGAGATGTGAGAAGGGACATTTTTAAAAGTAGGAACCAGTTCTGTTTTTCCTTCGTTGCGGACGAATAGATGTCCCTCTTTTACGTGCCCTTTTGGGGTGTCGAACAGCGGTATGTGCAGACTGCGTAACGATAGGGTTCCTATTTTATAGGGATTGGTCGCTCTACGGGATTTTGATCCGATGACGACTCCTTTGATATGGAGCGTCTCTCTATCGCCCGAAGCGTTGGTCGTTATATAAATGGGTTTTGAAAACTTACCGGGGCGTCCTTTGGGGTTGTAGGTCACTTTAATGCTCCCGGAATCTCCGGGGGCAATGGGTTCCCGGGTGTATTTGGGAACGGTGCAGCCACATGTGGAACGCACGTTTTGCAAAACTAAGGGTTCGTTCCCACTATTGACGAATCGAAAATCGTGAGTGACCGGACCTGTTTCTTCTTCGAATGTACCGAAATCGTGATTTTTATTATCGAATACAATTTGCGGTTGGGCTACCGATACGGTTATGGAAAAAATGAGAATCAATCCTAAAATCAATTGTTTCATAACTATTATTTTTTAGGTACAACAATCCCTTCGATAATCAATTTTATGGATGCTTTTCCGGCATTGGTATAGACTTTGACCTCTTTTCGAAAGGTCCCGGGACGCCCTTCGGGGTCGAAAGTTACGTCTATCGAACCCGTACCGGCAGGGGCGACAGGCTCTTTGGTGAAATGCGATGCCGTACAACCGCAGGTACTACGCGTATCTATGATAATTAACGGGGCGTCTCCGCCGTTGGTAAATTTGAAAGAGTGCGTTACCTTTCCTTTATCTTCCTGAATATAACCGAAATCATAACGGGTGGAGTCGAAAACTATTTTGGCTTTCCCTCCGCCGGCATTTAAAGATAATGTAAACAGGACAGCAATGAGCAGACTCAAATATTTTTTCATATCTCTATGTTTTATCTACTATCGGCAAATTTAGTCAAATTCTTCATACTTTACTTATTTAAGGAGTGGTTTTAATTTTTATATTATGATTCATTTTCCTCTCTTGTGTTTTGTATAGGGACGGTATTTTGTTGCGCTATTTTATTGAAGCATAAAAAAATGGCGGGCTTCTGTAAATCAGAAGCCCGCCATAACGTGTAAGCGATCGATTTTATTTTCTTAATTTCAAAGATACCGGATTGTTGTCTATTATTGCTTTGAATATATAGTACCCCGGAGTTAAATCGCTTATGTCTATGGTGTTATGATGTGATGAAATGCTCATGACCAATCTTCCGTCTATCGTGTATAGTGCTGCTCCATTTATATTTTCACCGTCGATAAGAATATTGTCTCCGCTGATATAGGCCGCTTGTTTTTGCCGAGCAGTTTCTATGCTCGACGATCCCTCCTCGTATATCGGGCAGCCGCTATTGTCCACCCATTCGATTCCTGTTTCGTCCATGTCGTTGATTAAAACTATCGAGGCTTGGTTTCTACTCGAATGCATCAAGTTTTTCAATGTCGTGCCTTCTCCTTCCTGCATGTTCCAGTTGAGAAAGAGGTTCTCTTTTTTTGAGGCGAAATAGTAATTCAAATCGGATTTTATTTCTTCTTCTGTGCGGGCTACCGTCCAAATTCTGACATCGGTTATCATTCCTTGAAATTTTTCGCCGTCTACCCAGTTGGGATTGGCGCCCAATGTGAGGTCTCCTGTGCCAACAGCTATCGGTGCGCTGAAAGTTTCCTCCACTGTTTTTTCTCCGTTTTTATAGCAGATCAGTTTGTTCCCGTCTATCACCATAGACAGTTTTGCCCATTCTCCGGCTTGTAACTGAGTATTGACCCATTTAGGTTCGTTACCTCCGTTACCGACACAGAATGTAGCTCTCGCCCAGCCGTTGGGTTGCAGCATCAGTTCGTAGCCCCCTGATTTGTTGTCATTGGCAGGATCATCGACGAATGCACTTTTAGTGCTTATTAATACGCCGCCTTGCGCGTCGAGGGTTTCGCTTATACGCATCCACATTTCGATGGTCTGTTGTTGGTTGTAGACATCGGCGAAGTACTTGTTCCCTTCTTGGGACAGGTGAATATCACAGCCTCTGATGCTGTTGTCGTGGATAAAGTTGACAGCTTTGATGTTTGCAGCCTGTAATGACATTCCGCAACTGAAAATCATGGCAAATAACATGCATGAAGTAATTTTTTTCGGTTTCATACGATTTTGTTTTTTAAGGTTAGTTTTTAATGAATTTTTTACTGATAACTTGCGATCCGACATTGAATTTTATAATGTAGTTACCCGATGGTATATTTTTGATGTTTATGTATTTATAGACGGGTTTCGTGTTCGATGTTTGCAATACTTGTCCCGAAGTGGAGCATATTTGATAGCTTATCTTTTCTGTATCTCCATCGTAGGAGATGAACAGTTTGTCGTCCGTGGGATTGGGATAAATTTCGATTGTATTGCGGTCTTTCGATGGAATCACCAGATTGGACATGTTTACGGGCGTTGCTTTTGCGACTTCGGTCAGTACGGCTTTTGCGTCGTTCACCAAGCTCGTGATGCGGTTGTCGGTCTCTTTGCTGATTTCTCCCAATGAGAATGTTTGCAATACTCTTTGCAGTTTTTGAATGTTTTCGTTGGCTTCCGGCGTACCCAGCCCTTTCAGGCGTTCCATAATGACTCGTAACTTTTCATAATCTTGGATGCCTTCACGTAGGCGGGCCATTCTTACAGAGTTGCGAGGTCCGGGATATACCATGTGTTGATCGCCTGCCGGAGCCGATGCACAGCGGGTATCTTTGAGAACGTTCTGTACCCAAATGTTATAGGCCCAACGCAAGAATCCCGTATATCCCTGAGCGTATGCGAACCACCCGACAAGAGCACTTTCGGCAGGAGGCGAGAATGTGAACTGGTTGGGGTGTTCGGGCCATGAACAGCTCGTATAAAATGTCGTGGGTTTACCTTGTGCGATCCGAGCCTGCATGTTCTCCGATGTAGTGGGGTGACCCACAAAGATGGACAGATCGTATATGTCTTCTTGCAAGGAGGGGATATAACCACCGGCCAATGCTATCTTGAAGTCGGGGGTTGTTTCTTTGATGAAAGAGATTACTCCGGCCATAATGGGTTCGAGTTTTTCGTCCATAGCGATAGCTGTTTTTTCGAACCAGCCATTTTCTTTGAGGTGTTCCCGGAAATCGAGGAGGAAGGGCCTCCAAAAATCTGCAAATTCCTGTGTGCCGGGTTCCGGCTGTATAGAAATCCAATCGCCTGATTTTTCGTCGAAGTAACGTGTAGCTCCCCACGGATACATCGAGTAACAATTGATTTGCTGGTCGATTCCTATCGAAGCCATCATATTCACGAATTTATCGAATACCGTATAATCATAAAACCAAGTGCCATCGGCTTTTTTGGTCCATAGAATCATACTTTCGTACCAGTCGTCGAAACTTTGTCCTCCGTGGTTGATTACGGCGGTGCAAACTTTTTGTCCGGCATCGGCCAATATTTTAAAATACTCTGCCAGTATCTCGAAGTGTTCGTCACTCCATAGGGTAGGCTTATGATACCTTTTTACCGAAACACAGTTTTGCCAAAGGTCGAGATGGAATTGCCAATCTTTCGGTGCGGGGACTATGTGGTCGAGTACTTCTACGGTCAAAGACAGTATTTGGTCTTCACCCGCAGCCGAACGAATAAATATCTCTCCCGTATATTCTCCCGACGGTATGTCTCGCGGAATCTCTACTGTAATCCATATCGGGCGAGTGGTTCTTCCCGGTATCGTCATTTGGGGGATATAATCGAGAACATCGGGCACGAGGTGGCTGTTTTCTGTTTTATGCGGCGTTCGAGCAGCACAAGCCAATATTTCGTCTGAAATTTTGAACTTGTCGGAGAGTGTGTATCGGACAAAGTTCGATTTGACATTTCCCGCCGGAATGATGGAAGATATACCTTTTAAATCGGAGGTAACGCATTTTACGTCTTTTATCTCGTTTTTGGTATAAGCCAATGCGATGAAGTTTACTTTTTCGCCTTTCCATACGACGGCTTTCGTTTGTTTTATTTTATTTGCGGGGACATTTCCTTTTTTGTACAAAGTATCGATCGACCCCCATGCGGCGTGAAGTCCCGAAGAAAGATCGTCCCATTGTTTGCTGTCGTAGGTTTCGGGATCGGCGGTTTCTACGAAGTCGTTTAACCCGTATGCCGGATATACCTTTTGGGCAGATATCGGTCCAGAGAAAAGGAGGCAGCATAAAGACCAGAAAGTCGCTTTTTTCAAAAGATTTCTTTGATTAGTAGCCATCATTTTGTTTTATTTTAAGTTCATAAATCGTTTGTTGAGGAATAGGATATAGTTCGTGGTAGTCTTTCGCCAGATTTTTACCCCGGCTGATTGCATTGGAAATGAATACGCCGTGTCGTATCATGTCGCTTCTTCTTTTACCTTCCCAAATAAACTCCCAAGCTCTTTCTTGAAGCAGATGAGCGCGAAAAGCATCTATGTCGGTTATTTGGTCTATTTTCTTTTTGTGGTCGGTTTGGTCGTAATTGTCGAAACTTCTGCGGCAGACTTGGTGCAGGAGTTCTTTGGCCGTGGGTGTGCCTCCCCCGTCCGGGCCGAAAATTTCGTTTTTAGCTTCGGCACGTAACATGATGACATCGGCGTACCGGTAAATGACATATTCCGATGCATCATTCGTCCCATCGGTGTTTGCATTTTCCTGATATTTCATAGGCAAAGCTCCATATTCGAGAGTTCCGGTACGTCCTGTAACCATCTCTTTCCCATTCCAGTATTCGGTTTTGTGTACTTGTCTGCGCTTATCGGCCGGATCGAAAGAGTCGTATACTTCCCACGGGGTTCTGAATCCATTCCAACCGGTCAGCGGGATACCTTGCTGGGACTTGTAATCGGTGGGTAGTACATGGGCAAGAAAGTTGTTCCCCATTACCGGAATGGGAAAACTCGGAAGAGCGAAGATGATTTCGTTGTTGTGTTGGTTTTGAGGACTCCAAATGTCTTTGAATTCAGCTTGTAATTCATAATATTGTAAATCCATGATGTCTTTGGCTACCTGTTCGGCCTTTTTGAAATAATCCAGATAGTCGCCGACGTGTTTGTTCCGACAGTAGCCTCCTTCGTGCATGTATAGTTGGAGCAGTACCATCATAGCCGTTGCCTGACTTACATGACCGTAGTCGCTACCTGTCCATGCGACAGGCAAAATTTTGGCATTGATTACTTCTTTCAATTCGGTTTCTACAAATGTGATGTATTCTTCCCGAGAGGGACGAGTTACCGTAAAGTCCTGAGTGGGATTGAGTATTTTTTCGGGGTCGGTGATTGCCGGAACCGGCCCATACAGGTCGAACAGATCGTACATCCAGAGCGCCCGTACTACTCTCAATTCGGCAATGTATCGATTTTTTATGTCGTCGCTCACAGGAGCGTCTTGTATACGTGCGATTAAAGCTGTGGCTTTTGTTATGGCCGGCACGAAAAATTCGAATATTTCACAGACGAAATAGTCGGTTGCTTTCCACATGAAATCTGTATGGGCTTTATAGAACCAATTCGCGGCCCATAGGTCGGTGGGGACTTCTTGAAGCGTCATTACCGAACCCCAAGAGGTTTTGTACCGTCCCCATTCGGATATCCCTCGGAACTCGGCGTAAACACCGGTGACAGCAGTCTTTACGTCGTCTTCGTTGGTTAAAAAGTTTTCGGGTGTAATTTGATCGAATAGTTCCGGTTCCAAGTTTCCCTCGCATGAAATCATCGAGAGACATAGAATAACCAGTATATGTTTGAATTTTGTTTTCATAGTGTACGTGTTTTTAGAATGTGATATCTATACCTATCGAATATGTCCTTTGAGACGGATATCCGCCTTTTGAATCCATCTCCGGGTCTAATCCCTGATAGTTCGTAATGATGAAAGGGTTTTCAACATCGACGTATATTCTGGCTTGTGAAAAGACTTTGTGTATCCATTTGTGCGGGAAAGAGTATCCCAATGTTATGTTTTTACAACGTACGAACGATACTTTTTCGAGCAGCCAGTCATCTCCTCCGTAGTAGGCACTGTAAAATCCCGATGGAAATTTGTTCGTGGGATTGTCGGGAGTCCACCGTTCCAATACTTCTTTCGAATAGTTTTGCCGTTGCAAGATGTATTCGCAACCGGAGGGCCCGTATTTTGCCCGATTCGAATTGGCCACGTATTGACCGAACATGCCATAGAAGAAAATATTCAAGTCGAAGTTCTTGTATTCGAACATGTTGCCGAATCCGATGATAACTTTCGGGTCGGTACTTCCCAAATAGATTCTGTCGGCTGCATCTATTTTGCCGTCGGGGTGTCCGAGCAATTTGGAACCGTCGTTCGGGTCAAACCCGTTCAGGTCTTTTACTTTCATTTGTCCCGGCAATAAATCGGGCATGGAGGCAGGAGGAGTTTCTCCTATTTGCAGAATACCGTCGGATACGCATCCATAGATAGCCCGGATAGGTGCATCTTCTTTTTCATAAGGCGCCAAGACTACATCGGGGTTGCGTTCTTTCCATCGGTCTTTATAGGAGGATATATTCAATGTTGTGTTCCATTTGAACGGGCCGGTAAGGTTTACCGTATTTAAAGAAAACTCATACCCGGTGCTTTGGGTCGCTCCGATGTTGTCTGCAATAGTAGAGACTTCCATCAAGGAATTCAGTTTGCGGAAGGCGAGTAAATCGCTGACTACTTTGTGGAAATATTCAAACGATCCTGTGATTCGGTTGTTTAGAAATCCGAAGTCGAGACCCACGTTCAACTCTGTCGTCGTTTCCCATTTGAGGTCGGGATTTTCGAGCTGGCTTTTGATACTGCCTGTTTGTACAGCATCTCCGAATACATATTGATTACCGGCTTCATAGTATTCGTAGGCATTGCCTCCGATATTGCTGTTTCCGGTTTGCCCAAAACTGACTCTTAATTTTAATTCGGACAACCAGTCGACGTCTTTCAAAAAGTTTTCATTCTGCATTTTCCAAGCGAATGCTCCCGATGGGAAAAGACCCCATTTGTTGTTTTTACCGAATTTCGAAGAGCCGTCATATCTTAAAGAGAATGTAAACAGGTATTTGTCGAGCAGGGAATAGTTGATTCTGCCGAAATAAGAACCTAATTCGTTTTTGCCTTTGGAAGAACTTACCGGCGGACGGGCCACATTCCCGGCTTCCAATTTGTTCCATAGGAATAAATCGGTGAAAAATTGAGAGCTGCCGGCTCCTAATCCGTCCCAGTTCTCTTGTTGGTATGAATACCCGAGCAATACTTCCAATCTGTCTCTTTCCTTGAAAAGCTGCTTCGTATAGTTGGCTGTTAGTTCGAACAATAAATCGACCGTCCTATTTTCATTGATATTGGCTTTTCCTCCTTCTTGTTTTCCGTATAGCGTCGATTTGGGAAGATAGGTACTGCGGCGACCTTGATTTTTGTCGATACCTATATTGAGCTTTACTTTCAAATCTTTCCAGAATGTAGCTTCGATATAGCCGTTTGCCAGTAATCTATCGGTTTGCGTCTGGTCTGTAATTTCGAGCATTGAAACCGGGTTGGGAATCATGCCCAGTGTGGGACTCAGCGCATAGTTTCCCGATTCGTCTTTTACCGGGACGAGGGGGTCGTAATGCAATGCCGAATTCAGCAGGCTGGAATTTTCGGCGTTACCTTCTCCTAATGGGACATTATTGTTGAAAATGGTGCTGTATGTTGCATTGATACCGGCTTTGACGTATTTTCCTAAATCTTGATCGAGGTTTATTCTTCCCGATATACGTTGGAAATCGGAATTTTTGATTACTCCTTTTTGTTTGTAATAATTCAAAGATGCCAAAAATCGTGTGGATTCCGTACCGGCTGAAACAGACACGTTGTGTTGGTTGATGGAGCCGTCGCGCGTAAGCAGCCCGAACCAGTCGGTCCCTTCTCCGGCGGCAGCGATTTCTTCCGGACTATATGGATTGCTCTTGTAGGGTAAAGCGTCTTCTTCCAGCTCTCCGCCATACGGATATAATTCATTATCCATGCGCCATTTTTGATAGGATATTTCGTTTGAAACATTCATGAATTCCTTAGCCGATAACATTTCCAGTCGTTTGGCTATTGTTTGAATCGAATAGTTGGCGTTGTATTTTACTATGGGTTTCCCGCTTTTCCCTCTTTTGGTCGTGACCAAGATTACGCCGTTGGCAGCTCTTGCTCCGTAGATTGCAGTGGCGGAGGCATCTTTAAGAATTTCTATGGATTCGATATCGTTGGGATTCAACGAGTTCATCGGGTTTCGGGAACCATATTCGTAGCGGTTCCCGCTTTCGGGTTCCACGCTTTTGTTGGTGACGGGAAATCCGTCGATTACATACAGAGGGTCATTCCCTGCACCGGTCGATGCAGCACCTCTGACGTATATTTCGATTCCTCCGCCCGGTTGAGCGGAATTTTGTTTTACCATTACTCCGGCGGCCTGTCCTGCCAACATGTGTGTGACAGAAGTGTTGGCTGCGATGGGCAGATTCTCTGTTTTGACACTCGATACAGCTCCCGTCAAATCACTTTTTTTAACCGTCCCGTAACCAATAACCACTACTTCGTCCATCAGAACGTCGTTTTTTTGAAGAGTTACCGGAATATAATTTCTGTCACCGATTTCAACTTCTTGTTTTTTATATCCGATGTAGGAGATAACGAGAGTCGTTGCACTGTCGGGTACATCGATTGTGTATTTCCCGTCGATGTTGGTCATGGTTCCTTTGTTTAAACCTTTTACCAAGACGTTGCCCCCGATAATAGGTTGTCCTGAATCGTCGGAGACGACACCGCTAATTTTGTTTGTGCGAACGAGGGCCTGACGTTTGGCGGTGATGATGATCTTTTTATTGTTGATGCGGTAAGAGTATTCGTTCAGGATTTTATCCAGAACGTCTTTTATATTCGCATCTTTCATATTAATGCTGATTTTCTTCTTAGTATCGATGTCTGCGTTGTTATAGAAGAACACATAGTCGCTTTGAGCTTCTATTTGTTTCAGTACATCGATTAATGTCACGTCGTTTACCTCGATGTTTATCTTCCGTTCCGATGCGTACAGGTGATTTGCTCCAAATGGTTGAACCCATAGAAGATACAAAACCAGTCCTATGACTTTGTAGGGGAATGAAGATCGTTTTGTGATCGTTTTTTTGTGTTTAAGGGTCTTCATGGTTTTATGTATTTAACTTGGTTTCTTCTTTCGATGTGTTTACGAGAAATGGTCGTATTCTTTATGATTGAATCGCTTGTTTTTTGTTAGGGTCGCTTCATGGTGTTTCATAGGCTGTGTTGTAAAGTTTGACAATCGGTGTTTTCCGGGAAATCGAAATAGACCGTATCGTTGTGTATGGAGTATTGCAAATGGGAGATACGCGCTATTTCCTTGAATATCTCTTCTTTGGTTTCGTTCCTTACGACGAGGGTCAGGTATAAAGTATCGGCGATTTCTTCCGGGCAGATTATTTGAAGTTGGTATTTGTCTTCCAGATATGAGATCACATCTGTGAATCTGTCGTTGTCGAATGTCATCTTTTCCGTAGCCCATGCTATATATTCATGAGCGACGACCGTGTCTTTACGGATAGATTGATTTGATTTGGAGTAGGTTATCTGCTCGTTCGGATTTAATCTGACGGGCACGGAGTCATTATTGAAACGGAGGGATACGGCTCCCGAAATCAACGTCGTTTCCGCAAGGTCTTCGTTCGGTCTGTTTCGCACATTGAAAGATGTTCCTAACACTTTAATCTCTTGTCCTTGTGATTTCACGACAAACGGACGTGCTTTGTTTTTCGTGACCTTGAAATAGGCTTCGCCTTCTAAATAAACGGATCGTTCTGTCGATGAAAATGCTTCGGGATAAATGAGTTTCGTATTATTGTTGAGCCATACTATCGTGCCGTCGGGTAGAGTGACTTCCGATTTGTGGGTCGAGGTGAGAACCGTATGGGTTGTGGCGGAATAGGCGTTGGATTCCTTTACGGTATGAAAGATAAAGGTTATCGCAATAACGGCTGCAATCTGGGAAGCGTAATAGACTGTTCTTCTGATTTTTACGAGAGAAGTATATTTCCTTATTCTCTTTTTCAGTTTTTCGAGAGCCGACCGTGTGGATATAACCGGTTGCCACAGAGCCGTATTGTATAACCATAGGTCTCTTATTTCGGCAAAATATGCGAGATGCTTTTTGTCTTCTGCCAAATAACGGCGCAGTTCGGCGCATTCTTCCCGAGTAAGGGATTTATCCAGATACTTCGTTATGAGTTCGTCTATATGTCGGTTGTGTTTTTCCATGTGCTCCACTCTATAATTATCACAAACAAGAGTGGGCATGCCCTACCTTAACGAGTGTGTATTAATATATTTTAACTATTTGGCTTGTGCTCAATGTAGACCGTGTCGTTATTGAAACGATAATCTATGGGGGCTATCGATTTGAGCGTTTGCAATATTTCTTTCAGCGGTTCTGCCCTGACCGTCAGCGTCATATAGACAGGGGTAGGGGAAGTGTTCGTACAGGTCATTGTTACGTTATACCATGCGCCTAATTTTTCTATGACTTCTGTCAATTCACAATTGCTCAATAGTAGTTTTTCTTGTGCCCAAATGTGGTAGAGACTACTATCTTTTCGCGTATATATTTTCGTTTCTTTCGTCTTGCGGGAGTATGTGACTTGCTCGGCAGGTTGCAAAGTTATGGGAGGAACCGAACTATTGGGAAAATAGACTTCTACATGCCCGTCGACCAATGCCGTTTCGATGATTTCGTCTCGTATGTAATTCTTGACGACAAAGCTGGTCCCGAGAACTTTTATGTCCATATCGTTGGTTTCGACAACGAATGGTTGATCTTCTTTGTGGAAGACTTTGAAATAGGCCTGCCCGTTGAGCCGGACTTTTCTTTTTTTATCGGAAAACCGGCTGGGGTATGTCAATTTACTGCCTGAATTGAGCCAAACCACCGTGCTGTCGGGGAGGGTAATACAACCTTTGTTACCGATTGCCATCTCTACGCAAGCGTATTGTTCGGGGTTAGATTCTCCTATGAAAAAGTAATACAAGCCTAATAGTATCACTATTATGGCTGCACACTGGGTAATGTAGTAGAGTGGTTTGCGGAATGTTTTGCCGCGGCGATTGTAGTTCTTGATTTTAGAACGGAAACGCCGTAATGCTTTTTCCGTATCTTCTTTCGGTGCGAGTATGGCTTGGGTCGATAGCCACAGTTCCTGTGCTTCTTTGAAATGTGTCTTATTTTCCTCCGAAAGTTCGATCCAACGGTATAACTCGATCTTTTCATCTTTCGAAGCCTCTCCTTCGAGATATTTCAAGATGAGTCTATCTATTTCTTTTATTTCGTTCTGTCTGTCCATACGAAGCAATTTATTTTTTATTCGAATCCTGAAAACAGTAAGAAGAAAAAGGATAGCAATCCATTTTTTTTCAAATGACTTCTTAGTCCCGACAAGGCTTTTGTTATTTGTTTTTCGACGGTTTTAATGCTTATCCCCAGTTGCAAGGCAATGTCTTTGTTTTTCAAATTGAGGGAACGACTCATGATGAATATACGGTGGCATTGCTCGGGCAGAGATTCGACATAGGTTTTTATTTCCCGATCCAAATCTTTCAATAGTAGGGAATCTTCCTGATAAACGACGAACGATTGTAAGTAGTCGTCTATGAACTGGATATCGTTATCCGAATCGAAACTTATTTTGTCTTTTACGCGTTTGTCGTAAATATAGTTTCTCGATTTATTCAAAACCGATTTGAATAGATAGGCTTTCATCGGGAGGTCGAAATCTATCTCGTTACGCCGTAGCCATAATTCGAAGAATACGTCTTGTACAATATCTTCTGCCGCATCTTGGTTTTGAACGTAACGTAATGCATAGGCGCGCAATATCTGATAATATTGTGTAAATAGATTTTCAATATTATTACTCATATTGGCCGATTTTGTTTAGTTGTCTCTTTCTTTATTTTGAATGGAGCATATGTAAACGAATGCAAAGATAATAGATTATTCCTATTGCATAGAATTCGGTTTGTGCTATATTATATTAGAAATGTATCTTCGAGAAATAATTTTTGAATCCCTTCCAGACTTTGATTTTTGCGTATTTTGGTATCATGCGAAAAATGGGTCGCTGTAAATTTTCCCCAGATAGTTTGGCAAATTTTATAACGTTTTATAAATTCGCATATTGTCTCATTAACCTTGTCTCGATATCTATGGGATTATTCGATTTGTTCAAGAAAGACCGCGGGTACGAAATCCATTCGCTCGAATTTTGCGAAGTGGGTAAAGACGGCAAACGCAATACCCGGCCAAGTAGCAAACTTTATACCGACTCGCGCTATATTATGCCTGTGGTGAAGATGACATCGCGCATCGACCGCACTGTCAAGATAAAAGTACGCATTACCGAACCAAGCGGAAAAACTCATACCTACGACTTCGATGCCCCGTTAAAACCCGTTGAGAAGATGTCGGCGCAATTTCCGTGGTGGGGTTCGGAAAAGCGAGATCATTTCACTTCGGTCGGTACATGGCGGTTCGATATTCTTGATGAAGAAGATCATGTGGTTATCAGCGCTCCGCTCGAAATAGCTCCGTTGGAAGACATTTGGGAAAGCATGGGGTGGATTCATATTGTCTCGAACTTTGAATTTCGTAATATCAACGGCAACGGTGAAGTGATAGATGATTGGAATACGGGCAACTTCGTGGAGCCCAAGTATATGCAAATGCGTTGCCGATGTACCTGTTATTCGGACGTTGTGCGCAAGGTTACTTACCGTGTGGAGATCAAGAATGAAAGGACAGGCAAAATCAAATCGTTCGACCACACTGTCACACTCACTCCCCGAGATGGGTCCCAATGGTTGCAAATATGTGGCTGGGGCTCAGATTCCGGTACTTCTTATGCCCCCGGCACTCATGCTTACACTCTTTACTATAAGAGTCGGGAAATGGGTCGTGGGCGATTCGAGGTCGTGAAATCGCCCAAGCAGCGAGGCTGGATCGAACCTTTGGCTTTGGTGCTTCATTTCTGCAATACCGATGAAGAAGTGCAACAATGGGTTACTTATGATTGCGCATTGCACATCTACGAGGGAAAAATCATTGAACAGAAATCTTTCAAAGCCAATACATACAAAAGGCTATTAGCCGGATTCCAGTGGCGCTCGCTTGAAAAAGGACATTCATTGAAATTGATATTCAAGTTCTATATGGAGGGTAACTTAGTTTATACCAGTGTTCAAGATGCAGTCACTAATGAACTGGACTCGAAAGATATTTTTCAACAAGATTTCGAAGTATCCAGTTCTATGAGGCTGGAAGGCCCGAACGGTATAACAAGCCCGTTCCCAGCCGGGCGTTACGAAGTGGAACTGTACCTCAAAACCGAAGAACTCGACGAGCATTTTGTGATGCGGCGCACATTAGATGTGAGGTAGATTGTCGTTGCTTCTTTTCTACAAAAGAAAAGGTGGGTAAAAGGAAGCTCCCGATTTTTTTCATAAGATAGATAATCTTTACCAGAATTTTTTTAGAACTAACCCCTCCGTCACTACGTGCCACCTCCCCTATATTTTGCGTTGCAAAACACCCCGTAATACTACGGGACACGGCAGGGGAGGAGTTTTGCGACACTCTTTTATCGTGTAATTTTGCCGGTAAGACGAGAAGGCTTTCCCATTCACCCTTGTGTTGCGAAGCGGTATAGAGGAGAGACAGAGGAGCGGTGGAGACGAAGAGAGGGGGTAAAAAGAGGCATATAGGATTTTTTTTGGAACTAATCCCTCCGTCACTGCGTGCCACCTCCCCTATATTTTGCGTTACAAAACACCCCGTAATGCTACGGGGCACGGCAGAGGAGGAGTTTTGTGATGTTATCATGAGGTTTTGCAGGTGGGGACCGAAAGTATTTTGCATGTTCATTTTGTCCTGTACTTGCCTTATGCTATCTTTGGGGAAAATAACTTGGATAATACAGTATGACGATGAAACGCGAAAAGTATATTCCGGCTCCGACGGATACCAGCCGGGAAAAACTACCGGAGGAACTTATGGAGTTGGTCGAGGTAATGGCGAAAAATGTTCATGAGGTGTGGTCGCAATCTCGTTTGTCCGAAGGGTGGACTTACGGAGCGCGACGGGACGACGAGAAGAAGACTCATCCCTGTCTCGTGCCTTATGAGGAATTACCTGAAATAGAAAAAGATTACGATCGCAACACAGCGATAGGGACGCTTAAACTGATACAAGCGTTGGGATTCGATATTGTGAAGAAGAGATGAAAAGACTAAAAGAATTTTTCGGGGCGATGAAGGATTTTTTCAGACACCCGGTTATCGGTATAGACCGAATTTTGTCATCGGGTATCAAATGGCAATTGCTTTTTTTACTGGGTGTTATCGTTGCTGCTATTCTTTTGTTCATCGTAATCGAATGGCTTACTGGCAGTATTCTTACTATTAAGGAGAACGACCCACGTAATATTTTTGTCGATGTCTATTATCATTTTGCCGATCCCGGCAATCAGTATGTCGTCGAAGGGACGTGGAATCGTTTCCTTGCATTCCTTATTTCGATCACCGGGTCTGCACTGATGGGCGGTTTGCTCATCTCTATTTTCTCGAATATTATCGACCGCCGGGTAGAGCGTGCGAGGGAGGGTCAGATAGGCTATAAATTTAGGAATCATTATGTGATTATAGGGTTCGATAAGATGGCTATCGGGCTTATCAAACAGTTGTATCAAAAGAGTGTGGCCGAACAGTCGGATCATACGCCTTATTTGTTTGTCATTCAGACTTCGGGTAGTGTCGATTCTGCCCGTCACGAGTTGTTGTCCAAACTTGATGCTTCTATCGACCGTCGTACGATAATTTTGCACGGGGGCCGCGATTCGCGGGAGGATTTGGAGAAACTGCATTTGCCGGATTGTAAAGAGATATTTTTGTTGGGCGAGGAGAATGAAACCGATCATGACTCGATCAATATCGAATGTGCAGCTCTCATTAATAGGATTTTGCGGGAAAAGAACGCAATAGGAAAAGAGCCTCGGGATATAGAGGAGTTGCGCATGTTGGTAGCGCAAATACAGAGCCGTTGTAAAAAATGTAATGTGCTTTTCGAAGCTCAATCGACCTTTGCCGTATTTCAACGGTATGATATAGAATCTATATTTCAACTTCCGAAGAAGACTGAGAAGCAATGGCTGGTGCATTTCCAAAAAAAATATAAAGACGGTGCGGAGAATGAGGAATTATTGAAATTAACGCAGACTTTCGATCGATTGAGCGAAAGGCTTATCGATTTTCTGCCGTTTAATTTTTATGAAACTTGGGCGGAGAAGGTGTTGGTGCGAGGTCTGTATACTCCGCATGACAAAGGTTCGGAAGTCATACGCTATGTACCTATCGACGGTGACGGAATCGGTTATGACAGCAACCGATACGTCCATCTCGTCATTGTGGGAATGACCAGCATGGGAATCGCCATGGGGGTGAAAGCCGCTCATATCGCCCATTATCCCAATTTCCTTCGAGACCGGAGTAAACGGACTCGAATCTCTTTTATCGACATGAATGCCGACACCGAGTTCGATCGGTTGCGGGGCAGATACAACTCTTTGTTCGACATGTGCGACTATCGAGTTATCGATACGGTAGAGCCAGCTAAGAGTTATGCCAACCCGAATACCGATGATAAGTTTACCGACATAGAGTTTGAATTTATCAAAGGTTCTGTCGAGAGCCGTCCGATACAAGAGTTGCTACAACATTGGGCAGAGGAGGAAGACGGACGGTTGTTGACTATCGCTATCTGTTTCGAAATTCCTCAAAAGAGTATCGCTACGGCACTTTATATGCCTCGGCTCGTGTATGAAAAGGCTCATTCGATACTCGTGCGTCAGAATGTTTCCTGCTCGACCATCGAATTGATACGAAAAGCTCATCAATACGGTAAATTGAGGGCGTTCGGCATGTTGGACGAGTGCTATGACATAGACGACGATTGCATGAAACGGGTACGGCGGATAAACTTTATTTATCATAAAATAACTCCCGAACAGCCTTTCCCGCAAACATTGAACGATATCGAGGCAAGGGCATTGTGGGAAGAATTGTCTACCGTGCATCGTTGGTCGAATGTTTACAATGCCCACTCTATTCCTTCCAAGCGAAGAAGTTTCGGAAAATCGGAACCTGAAAATCTCGATGAAGATACTGCTTTGATCGAGATGATGGCAGAAGTGGAACACAATCGTTGGAATATGGAGAAACTGATTATGGGGTATCGTCCTACAACTTCCGGAGAAGACGAGGAGATACAACGATTGGGCAAGGAACGGAAAAGAAAGATAGAGCGTGAATCTTTTGCCCATACTTATATCAAACCGTATGAAGCATTGAGCGAATCGGTTAAGGATTACGATCGATTGATTATGAAATATTTGTGGAGGGTATAATCATTTTTTGTCATTGGTGATTATGGAAAAAGTCCTGCGAGATTACCGTTCCCGACTTCAAGCTAACAGCCGGGAAACGGAGCGGATAAAAATGTATATTCGTATCATTGCTTTTCTTCGTCTTTCGGTAGTCGTTGTTGCGGCATTGATCGTGTATTTGTTTAGAAATGAGGGTGTAGAGGTGTGGGGCACAACCGTATTGATAGGAATCGTTCTGTTCCTGTCGTTGGCCCAGGTGCACGATCGCTGGTTTCGGAAAAAAGAATTTGTCGATTGTCGGGACCGGATTATTCATAGGGAATTGTCCTTGTTGGAATATCGTTTCGACGGAATCGACGGGGGCAGTGAATTCATCGACCCTTCCCATGATTATAGCTTCGACCTCGACCTTTTCGGCGAGAGGTCCTTCTTCGCCTATATCAATCGCACAGCGACGACAGTAGGGCGAGTCGCGTTGTCCCGGGAGTTGCTTCACCCCGATTTGAAAACTGCGTCTATTCGGGAGAGGCAGGAGGCTGTCGAGGAAATGTCCTGCCATACGGATTTCAGGATAGATTTTCAATCATACGGGGGCTGTTCGGGAGAGAGCCGGGTAGATACCGAGGCTATCGAACGGCTTGCCGGAATGCCTCGGTTCGGAACGGGGCGGATTGTGCGTTGGCTGGTTTATGCGGTTCCTGCGGTTTATCTTGCCTTATTCGCTTTATGGTTAACGGGAATGGTCGCAGGGAATGTGATCGTGGCGGTTTTCATTTTTTTGTTGGTTTTGTCCGGTCTATTTGCCAAACGGGTAACCCGCATACAAGAACAGCTCAACCGGACGCTTCAATCGCTTTCTCGTTATTCACGTCTGTTCGAGATGATGGAGCGGACGCGATTCCGGTGCAAGCCATTGAGTGAGTTACAAAGCCGGTGTGTTGACAGCAACGGCTCTGTCTCGCAGAGGGTGTCCCGTTTACGGCATTTGCTCAGCAATCTCGACCAACGCTACAATTTCGTAGGATTCGCCTTGTTGAACGGATTTCTGCTTTGGGATTTGCGGCAAATCAACGCGCTCGACCGATGGCTGTGTGACAATCGTGAAAAAATAACGCAATGGATAGATGTATTGTCGCGGTTCGACGTATATGTCTCGTTAGGAACTTTTCGATACAATCACCCCGACTATGTATTTCCCGATATACGGGAAGATCGCACCCCGGTTATGCAGGCCGAAGCTCTGGGACACCCGCTTATCCCGAGAGAGAAGCGCGTCTGTAACGATGTTGCGCCCATGAACGAGGCTTCTTTCCAGATTATCACCGGAGCCAATATGGCCGGGAAGAGTACGTTTTTGAGGACTATCGGAATCAATTATTTACTCGGCTGCATGGGCGCTCCCGTTTGTGCCGATAGCATGACTTTTACTCCGTTGCCTTTGTTTACCGGATTGCGGGCCTCTGATTCTCTTGCCGATAACGAGTCTTACTTTTTTGCCGAATTGAAACGTTTGCAGCAAATCGTTTTGCGTTTACGTCGTGGGGAGAAATTATTTATTATTCTCGACGAGATACTGCGGGGAACCAACTCGGTCGATAAGCAGACCGGTTCGCTTGCTCTTATCCGTCAGTTGGTCGGGGCCGGAGCAACGGGAATTATCGCTACTCATGATTTGGCTTTGGGCAAACTTGCCGATAGTCTGCCCGGAAAAGTCAGCAATTATCGTTTCGAGGCAGCTATACAAGGAGACGAACTTACTTTTTCTTATCGATTACAGCCGGGTATAGCCGAAAATATGAACGCCTGTTTTCTCATGAAAAAAATGGGCATTATTCCCTCTGACTATTCTGAAAACAATTGAACCGCGATATAATTATTTTGAGCCGTTACAAATAAATTTGCTATTGCTTACATAAAGAAAAAAAATTATCTTTGCAACGCTGAAAAGAGCGTAAAAATACTCATCAAATAAAAAGAGCGAATTATGGTTTATTCACACGAAGTAGAACACATGTGTGTTGTAAAGAAAGGTCCTAATCACGGACCGGCTCCTATCCCCGAAGAGGGAAAATGGGTGAAGGCAAAAGAAGTGATTGATATTTCGGGCTTGACTCATGGTATCGGTTGGTGTGCTCCTCAACAGGGTGCATGTAAACTGACGTTGAATGTAAAGAACGGTGTTATTCAAGAGGCATTGGTAGAGACTATCGGTTGTTCGGGTATGACCCACTCGGCCGCTATGGCATCGGAAATCCTTCCGGGTAAAACTATTTTGGAAGCTCTGAATACCGACCTCGTTTGTGATGCCATCAATACGGCTATGCGCGAGTTGTTCCTGCAAATCGTTTACGGGCGTACTCAATCGGCTTTCTCGGAAGGCGGTTTGATGATCGGTGCAGGTCTCGAAGACCTGGGCAAAGGATTGCGCAGCCAAGTAGGTACGTTGTACGGTACATTGGCCAAAGGTCCTCGTTATCTTGAAATGGCAGAGGGTTATATAAAAACTCTTGCTCTTGATGAAAACGATGAAATTTGCGGATATGAATTTGTTCACATGGGTAAATTCATGGACGAAATCAAGAAAGGAACCGATGCCAACGAGGCATTGAAGAAGGTAACCGGAACTTACGGACGTTTCACCAAAGAGGCCGGTGCAGTGAAATATATAGATCCCCGTCACGAATAAAATAAGGAGGAAGTTACTATGATTAGAGAAGTGAAATTTGAAAGTCAAGACCGTCGTATCAAGCAAATTCTTGCCGCTTTGAACGCTAACGGTATTAAAGATATTGAAGAGGCTAACGCTATCTGCGAATCTTATGGACTCGATCCTTATAAAACTTGTGAAGAGACACAACCTATTTGTTTCGAGAATGCAAAATGGGCTTACGTGGTAGGTGCTGCTATCGCTTTGAAGAAAGGTTGTAAGAATGCTGCCGATGCAGCCGAAGCTATCGGTATCGGTTTGCAGTCGTTCTGTATTCCCGGTTCGGTAGCCGATGACCGCAAAGTGGGTCTCGGACATGGAAATTTGGCCGCTCGTCTGCTTCGCGAAGAGACGAAGTGTTTTGCATTCCTTGCCGGCCACGAGTCGTTCGCCGCAGCCGAGGGCGCTATCAAAATTGCCGCTAAGGCCGATAAGGTGCGCAAGGAACCTTTGCGTTGTATTTTGAACGGTCTTGGTAAAGATGCTGCTCAAATCATTTCGCGTATCAACGGATTTACCTACGTTCAAACACAATTCGACTATTATACGGGCGAGTTGAAGGTAGTTCGTGAAATAGCTTATTCCAAAGGTGAACGTGCCAAAGTAAAATGTTATGGAGCCGATGACGTGCGCGAAGGCGTGGCTATCATGTGGCACGAAGGTGTAGACGTATCTATCACGGGTAACTCTACGAACCCTACCCGTTTCCAACACCCCGTAGCCGGTACTTACAAGAAAGAGTGCGTAGAAAAAGGTAAAAAATACTTCTCCGTAGCATCGGGTGGTGGTACGGGTCGTACTTTGCACCCCGACAACATGGCTGCCGGTCCTGCTTCTTACGGTATGACCGATACAATGGGTCGTATGCACAGCGATGCTCAGTTTGCCGGGTCTTCGTCAGTTCCTGCTCACGTAGAAATGATGGGATTCCTCGGTATCGGTAATAACCCTATGGTGGGTTGTACCGTGGCTTGTGCTGTCGATGTAGCTCAGGCTTTGAGTAAGTAATCATTTGTATCTTATATATGTATAAGCATCTGCGTCCGTTTGGTCGCAGGTGCTTTTTGTTTTCTCCCCGATGCTTTCCTTTTTCGTTTTCTTCCATAGGCCGGAATATTTTAGCCGGAAATGTTCTTTTAGCGGATAAGAGAAGAGGGTAAATGACCAATATAAACCGGCTGATGAGAGGCTGTTTTCAACCCCTCCGTCACTACGTGCCACCTCCCCTATATGGCTGGCGCCACACAGGGGAGGAGTTTTAAATGTCTTCGATAGTGAAACAGAAATACCCCATAAAGCTACGGGGCACGGCAATGGAGGAGTTTAAAATATTCGAAGCGACACTTTTAAACCTCTCCCCCTGTGCCGCGCAGCGGTATAGGGGGAGTGCCCATCGGGCGAGGGGGTTAGTTCTACAAAAAAATCCTATGTGCTTCTTTTTTAACCCCTCTCTTCGTCGCTGCCGCTCCTCTGTCTCTCCCCTATATTGCTGCGCCACACAGGGGAGAAGGGGGGAATACTCACAAAGAACCGAAAAGATAAAAAGACCGTTCAAAGCAACACATTTAATCCTTTCCCTCTGTATCGCAACAATCGATATAGGAGGGAGTGCCCGTAGGGCGAAGGGGCTGAAACAAAACCTGCAAGAATCTCAATGACAAAATCCGGGCGAGCGTTGCTTTATACCTTGAAATAAATAATTACTCCGATAGCCGTAGATACGATGATGCGTTACGTGTCGACTCTACTGTCAAATCGTGGGTTCTTGCTGGCTTTATTATAGGATTATTGGTAGTTGCATTCTATGTATTTTGGTGTTTTATAATCCGTCTCAAAGAATGTCAAATTCGGACAAAATGATTCTGCAATTATGTCATTAAAGAGGTTGTATTGTCTTGGTTTTTATTTTTAGGTTATGGTAAAGTCTTATTATTATGTGATGGTATAATTTTTGTATATTATCAATATGTAATGAAAATGAGTATTAACATATAAAAATAAACCATTATGATTTCACAGAAATTACAAGAAGCTATTAACGTTCAGATTGCGGCTGAAATGTGGTCGTCGAATCTTTATTTATCGATGTCGTTTTATTTCAAAAAATTGGGATATGACGGATTTGCCAATTGGATGAGAAAACAGTCTCAGGAAGAGTTGGAGCATGCTTACGACTTGGCCGATTATGTATCGAAGCGCGGCGGTGTAGCCAAAGTAGATAAGATAGATGTCGTTCCTCAGGAATGGGAGAGTGTGCTCGATGCTTTTGAAAATGTTTATAAACACGAGTGCCATGTATCTTCTCTTATCGACGAGTTGGTAAATGTCGCTTCTTCCGAAAAGGATAAGGCTTCGCAAGATTTTCTCTGGGGCTATGTGCGCGAGCAGGTAGAAGAAGAGGCCACGGCTTTGGGCATTGTCGAGAAGTTGAAACGTTGTAAAGACGAGGCCAGTATTTTGTATATGGACGAGAAACTGGGTGAGAGGTAATTGTCAAGGATTATTTCTTATAAGTGATTGAAAAAGGGACTTTGGAAGAATTGTTTTTTCCGAGGTCCTTTTTTTGTATATTCGGTATCGATTGGGTAAACTATTTGTACGATGAGAAAATTGCTTTGTCCGCAGTGTAAGGTGTCTTCGATGTATGTGAAGAACGGTAAGGGGGAGCGTAGGGCGGTGTATGTGACCGATGGAGGGGTAGTCGTTGCCCGCAAAGAGGGCGAGACTCTCGATGGTTTCGATCTTGAAACAGTTTATTGTATGGGTTGCTCTTGGAGCGGGTCCCCCAAACGTATGGTGAAAATGTGATTTGTCCGATATAAACCGGCTGATGAGGGGCTGTTTTCAACCCCTCCGTCACTACGTGCCACCTCCCCTATATGGCTGGCGCCACACAGGGGAGGAGTTTTAAATGTCTCCGATAGTGAAACAGAAATACCCCATAAAGCTACGGGGCACGGCAATGGAGGAGTTTAAAATATTCGAAGCGACACTTTTCAACCTCTCCCCCTGTGCCGCGCAGTGGTATAGGGGGAGTGCCCATCGGGCGAGGGGGTTAAATGATCAATATAAACCGGCTGATGAGAGGCTGTTTTCAACCCCTCCGTCACTACGTGCCACCTCCCCTATATGGCTGGCGCCACACAGGGGAAGAGTTTTAAATGTCTCCGATAGTGAAACAGAAATACCCCATAAAGCTACGGGGCACGGCAATGGAGGAGTTTAAAATATTCGAAGCGCATTTTAGCCCTCTCCCCCTGTGTCGCGTAGCGGTATAGGGGGAGTGCCCATCGGGCGAGGGGGTTAAATGTCCAATATAAACTGGCTGATGAGATACCGTTTTCAACCCCTCCGTTACTACGTGCCACCTCCTCTGTATGGCTAATGCCACCCCCCCGTAGCATTGGGGTGTCGAGTAACAATAGGGGGCGTGGTAGAGGAGAAAGAATTTGTCAAGGTAGGGAGAGCGGGGGAATTTTGTTCTTGTCTCCGGCGACGGCTATGTAGAATTGTGAGGGGACGAGATATTTTTGTGCTGCCGATAGTAGATCTCCGGGTGACAGTTGCCGTATGGCTTCGTCTTGCTGCGCAAAATATTCGACCGGGAGATCGTTGGCTTTCAATGAAAGGTAGTAGTCCGCTATGGAAAAAGGGGAGTCGAGGGTACGAGCCATGTCTCCTCTCAGGTAGTTTTGTACGGTGATGAACTCGTCGGTCGGGACGGGCTTGTTTCTGAGGCGATCTATTTCGGCGAAGACTTCGTCGATGAGCGGGCGGGTGAATTCGGTTCCGGTTTGGGTCGATATGGTTAAATAGCTTCCGTATCGCATGGCGGCGATAGAGGAGGATATGCCATAGGTATAGCCCTTTTCTTCCCGTATGTTGGACATGAGTCTGCTGCCGAAATATCCGCCGAGTATAGTGCAGAGTAGTTTCAGGGCGAAGAAATCGGGGTTTTCCCGGCCGATGACCGGCAGTCCCATTCGGATTCCGGATTGGAGGGCGTTTTCTTTGTGGGTGACTATTATCGGATTTTCGGCACGATGTATGGGGAAAGCGGGGATTATCGCAGAATCGACAGAGGGTACATTCCATGTGTGGCCGAAGTGGAGTTCCAAATTATCGAGAAGTTTCCCGGTGATTTTTCCGGCGATGAAGATACGACATTTCCCGGGAGCGATGTGCTGCCGATGGTAGTCTCGGAGGTCTTCGGTTGTGATATGGTTTATATGGTCGGGGGTGGCAGCCCGTCCGTAAGGGTGCTTGTCCCCGAAAATCATAGAGAGAAAAGTCTCGGAGGCGAGGACGTCTACTTTTTCTTTCTGAACGAGCAGTTGTTGGAGACGCCGTTCTTTGAGCCGGGTGAATTCTTTTTCCGGGAAATCGGGTCGTGTAACGATGTCTGCCAGCAGAGATAGGCAGGTGTCGAGATGCCGATTGAGCGTGTAGAGCGTGACATAGAGATAGTGACTCGATGCGGAGGTTTGCAGCCATGCTCCGTGGTAGTCGAATGATTCGGCTATCTCTTCCGAGCTTTTGCCCGCAGCGCCTTCTTTGAGCATCAATAAGGTGAGGGCGGCTGTGCCCGGTTTCTGTTCGGTATAGTAACCTCCTTCGAACATAAGGTCTATGCGGCACACGTCTTCGTCACCTCGATTACAGGCGATGATTTCGATGCCGTTCGATAAAGCATGGATACCGGGTGCGGGCAGGGATAGGGGCGGAAATGTTCCGACAGGCGGTGTCGTTGTTCGGTCTAACGTCATAATTTTCAGAGTAGAGTGAGTGCTTTTTGTAAATCATCGGGGGTATCTATACCGATTGTTTCTTGGGTGGTGATGCCCACTTTAATCGTATAGCCGTTTTGCAGCCACCGGAGTTGTTCGAGCGATTCGGCGATTTCGAGCGACGACTGGGGTAGCTGGGTGATCTGGGACAATATGTCGGCTCTGTATCCATACATGCCGATGTGCTTGTAGTAAACGTGTTTATCGGGCCATTGTTCGGGGGATATATTTCTCATATAGGGAATTATCGAACGGCTGAAATAGAGAGCTTCGTTTTTGTCGTTGAGAATGACCTTCGGAGAGTTGGGATTGGCGAGGGCCTCGTAACCTTCGGTTGCCTCGAAGGGGCGCACAAGGGTCGCTATCTGGGTTTGAGGCGAATCGAAGCAAGCGATGAGGCTCTCGATCTGTTCGGGTTTGATAAACGGTTCGTCCCCTTGAATGTTGATGATTACGTCTTCGTTTCCGCCCAGACGATTGTAGGCTTCGAAGCAACGGTCTGTTCCGCTACGGTGTTCGGCCGATGTCATGACAACGTTCCCGCCGAAAGATTTCACGGCGTTGAATATTCGGTCATCGTCAGTGGCGACACATACATTGTCGAGGATTTTGCGGACTTGCTCGTAGACCCGTTGAATCATATATTTCCCTTTCATGTCGGCCAGCGGTTTCCCTGGGAATCGGGTAGAGGCGTAGCGAGCCGGAATAATACCGATGAATTTCATATTGAATTTCTTATAACGTTTTTTTATTTGATTTCGATCACATAAAGCTGCGCGTTTTCGTATTTGACAACTTTTATACCCGCTCCTTTTTCGATGTATCCGTGAAGGGCTACGGCGTCGAACTGTCTGTCGCCGATGGTTACTTTCCCGGAGGGTCGGAGTATGGTTGCCGCGAGTCCTTCTTTTCCGATATATTCTTGTAATTCGGAGGGAACTCCGATGTATCCTTTTTCTGTGGCTTGATCTGCTTGAAGGGCTAAACGTCCGAGTGGGCCTTTACTGCCGATTTTTTGGAAAAACCAAAAGAGTAAAGCTACGGAAATAATGACTCCCGAGATGACAGTTATTATTCCTTTGCTGATGTCGGCGGCAGAAACAAAGTTGAAATCGAAATTGACATTCCCGACCAATGCCAAAATGAGTGCTCCTAATATCAGAATGGAGCCCGAAATGCCGGCTATACCGAAGCCGGGGATAACGAGAAATTCGAAAATGAGCAGAATGATGCCGATGACGAAAAGCAGTATTTCCCAGTTCGCGGCTAATCCGTCGATGTAAAGTGGAGTGAAATAAAGTACGGCTGCGGTACAGGCAATGGCCGAAGGCAATCCTATGCCCGGTGTTTTCAGTTCCATGAAGATACCGCCGAATATGAGCGTTACCATGAGAGCCTGAAAGGCGGGGTGGGTGAGAAAACCGGCGATATCGTCGAAGAGCGAGGGTTTGAATTCTTGTAAAGTATAAGTCTCGTACCGGAGTTTTTGCGAAATGATCTCATCGACGTTATCGACTATGCCTTCGCAATATTTTTGGGCGATGGCCTCGTTTGCCGTAAGGGTGAGTACTTTGCCCGAATCGCAAAGATTGGGGACGATTACTCTTTCGTCGACCATAGCTTCGGCTATGAGCGGATTGCGCCGCCAGTTTCCCGATTCGTCTTTTCCGTGTGACTCGGCCGTCGCCCGCATGGTCGCCCGCATGTATGACTGGTATTTGTCGGGCATGGCGGCTCCGGTTTCATTGACTACCGTAGCGGCTCCCATGCTTGCGCTGCTGCGCATATAGATACTGTCGCAGGCTATGGCGATGAGTGCTCCTGCCGATGCGGCATTGTTGTCGACGAAAGCATAGACGGGAATGGGTGCATTGAGTATGGCTGTTCTCATGGAATCGGCGTGAACGACAGTTCCCCCGTAGGTGTTCAGCCGTAGTATGACGGCTTTTGCATTTTGTTCTTGGGCTTGGTGTAAACCGGCTCTTAAATATCGCCAAGTCGTACTCCCGATTTCTTTGGTTATATCTATTTGATAAACAGTGCTTTGTGAATTCGATACAAAATACTGGAAAAATAATATGAGAAAAAAGATATATTTGTGAAACTTTTTCATGAACCTATGTGTTTAATATTAAGAAGCACAATTAAAAAAGATAAGAAATATGTTACAAAGTAAATAAAAAATAATCAGAACAATATTATGGGATTGTATTTTGCGAAAACAGATTTTTTTTGAGCCCCTTTGAAATAGCTGAATGTTTCGAAGACGTTTAGGAGAATGTAGAAATTTCAGATTGTAGTAGTTAGTATGAGTAGATTTTCGAT